>CAYUKP010000144.1:0-5396 GCA_964445335.1 uncultured Verrucomicrobiales bacterium | reverse complement strand
TTTGTGTCTTGTGCAAGTGACTTGAAGGGAATGCTAGGAGCCAAAAGTGATGGGCTCCGAATCCATGCTTTCTATTGCTTGCTTTTTTTGTTTTTACGCATCGCCTCTCTGTAGGCTGGAGCATTCGGCTGATGGAGGTCACCTTTAGGCATAATGGGTGATTCAAAGCCAGCTAGGTCTTGAGGTTTGACGTGTAGTGCGTGACCGTAATTAGCGAAGGTGTTGGGTTGGTATGGGCCGACGAATCCAATTTCTAAGTCCGCTGTGATTTGCTCTTCTAAACCTACAGCCCAGAGAACACCATTGATGACCAAACGGCGGTACGATTCATCAAGAAAGTCCTGAGATGCTCCTTGTGTGGAGTGAAAAACGCGGTGCTCACTCCCGTCTTTTGCTTGGTAAGTTCTAGTCCACGCAGACGGATTAGCTGGTTTTGTCGTATCTACTTCTGCGTGAGGGTCCATGGATTGCAAAGGTTGTGAGTTAACTAAAACCGTGAAGCCCTTTCTTGCTCGACCTACATATGCTCCTGCATGACAAAACGCACCATCCTCAAAGCCTCGTAGGATAGGGTGTTCAGCTTGATCTGGTAAGTGGGTTAAGCGTGTTCCTTGTACGTGGTTGCGTCCATAGTGGCCTACCCAAGTATTACCTAAAACTTGATGGCCAAAGCCGTATTTGTAGCTTTCATCTTTCGAAGAGAAGCAGTACTTGGCGTATTTTTTATCTGCTGGAATGCGGAAGGCATGGCTAGAAGTTCTTAAACCAACGACTGGTCCACCTTTTTCTAAATAAGCATCGAATTCTGCCATTTCAGAATCAGGAAGGTCTAGGAAACGAGCGAAGATGAATAAAAGGTCTGCGTCTCTCAGTGCTTTTAATCCTGAAACATTGGGGGAGCCCGCCTCGATGAAGCCTTCGTCGTTGACTCCAAAGACGACGGTGCAAGTGAATCCAAAACGCTTAGCTAAAATACGAGCTAATGCTGGACAGACTTCTTCGGCGCGATACTCGTGGTCGCTTGCGAGGAAGACAATATGTTTGCCTGCTCCGATGCCTTCTCCTCCGGGGTATACCACAGCAGTGGAATCAAGAGCTCTCACCCAAGAGAATGCGAACAAGGATACGATAAAACTCAATAATCGAATATTAAACATTTCTTGATCTTAGTGGCTAAGTCGCATTAGGCAACTCATCATTATTCGCTAAAAACAGCGAATAAATAACGATCCTGATCGTAATCCCCGTGATTATTTTACTACCTCGTTAGCGCGGTCTCGGTAGTAGTCCATAGGGTTGTGGCCAACTTCTACGGAGAGGAAATCTTCTGGGCGCTTGTTCTTCTGGAAAATACCTTTGCTATAAAAGCTAGGTTTGTAAGTGCTCTGGAAGGAGACATCCACTTTTTCTGGGACGTTTAAGCCCACTGACCAGTAGATTCCATTGATAACTAAGCGGCGTAGATCTTCGTCTAAGAAGTCGGAAGCTGCTCCCATTGTTGAGGTAAAGACTTTGTTTGTAGCTCCATTCGGCTGTGGGAACCCACGAGTCCATGCGACTGGTTGCATCGGATTGTTTTTTGAAGCGACGCCAGGAGATTCAGGGTCGAAGCTCTCCGTGACTTCGCCGCGAAGCAAAATGGTAGCAGGCTCTAATGGTTTCGCGCCATAAACATCCGTTTCACAAGTGATGGTTCCAACTCCATTGAGAATGGCATGGTCTTTATTTGCTTCTTCAAGATGAGTGCGGGTACCTTCTGTTTTGTGTGCACCGTGGTGACCAGCCCATGCTTCACCAAGTATTTGTCTACCAAAACCTCCTCGCCAATTTTGAGCGCGACTGTTCTTTGAATAATGTGCATATGGAGAATCTTTCTTCACGCTAAAGCCGTGTGTGGTCGTTCGTAGGCCGATGATCGAAACGCCTCTTTTCATAGCAGCGTCAAATCGCTGCATGTCTTGTTCAGACCAAGAGCGGAAACGGATGGATAAGACAATAGCATCAGCTGTGTCAAAGGCCTTTGAGTAAGAGAGGCTCGCATTGTTGTTTGGATCTACAAAGACTCCCTTTTTATCGAGAGAGAATAATACACTGCAGTCAAAGCCTTGTTTAGCAAGAATCTGTGCAAGCATAGGCATTGCTTCTTCTGAGCGGTATTCTTCGTCGCCCGCAACTAGGACAATGTGTTTTCCTTGACCTACACCTTCTGCTTCTCCTTTTAGAAATAAAGAACCCTCAATCACTGAGGCACTAGGCTTGGCGTATAAAGCCATGATGCCAGAAAAGATACACGCAATCGCTTTTTTCATAACACATAAGTGTTAACAGAGGGGGATCAAAAAGTCACTTGTCGTCTAATGACTAAAATAGGGTACTAAATGAAAGAAAAAGAGAAGAGATTCTCTGTAGGAAGCCTCTTCTCTTTATTAATTTCAGTCCGTTGTCACTTTAGTTCTAAAGTGGTGATGTAAGTCTTAGGTAACACTCTTGAGTGTCATCTGGTATGCGTACGGTGACCCTTTTGGTGCCGTCACCTAAGTCGGTTTCGGATTGAACAATGTAGCCTGTATTTGGCTCAAGTTTAGTAAATGACGTGAGGTCTGCGCTGGCATGAAGCAAGTAGTCGGTTTCGAGAATTGCATCAGATTTTACAATCCATGAGAACTCAAAGCCTGAACTATTATCAGAGGTGTCTGTGTAAGCTTGAACGGGGCTTAGGTTGAGACCTTTACTTGTCGAGTCATTAGGATCGTGTTGCGTGAGATACTCGAAGTATTCAGCTTGTCCGTCGTTATCTTGGTCATCGTCGAGACCACCCATGACATTGTTAGCCGCTGCCCATGCGTCGAAGCCATCCAAACCAATTCGATGAATCCATTTGGTAAGTACTGCCAAATATTCTTCGTCTGCTACACTGCGGCCTACTGGAGGCATCATGATGTTAGGGTCGTCTGATTGATCACGGTGGAAGATCAGCGAGTTCTCAGGGTCACCCGGCACAATGATTGCTGGGTTCGTCAGGCCTAGGTCTCCAGCTTCGAATGCTCCGTTAATGATGTGCGCATCCAACAGGTCTGTGCTTAAGCGTGCATCGAATAGGGCACGACCAGCAGCGGAGTCTGGTTGGTGACAGTATGCACAGTTAGAGTCCAAGTAGGACTTCACACGGTGTTCTAGTGTTGCTGTTTCGTCGCTAATGTTTGAAGAGCTCAAGTAATTTAGAATGTCGGTGATGGATAAGCTGGTGTCTAATAAGCCTAGTTCGTTTAAGGTGGTCAGCTGGTTTGCGGTTTCACCTGTGGAGTAGGTGAAAGGGTGGTTAAGCTGGCGTGTATTGATACCGAGGGATTCACCTGAAGGTACTTGGTGACAGTCAAAACATTGATTTCGTGTCGGGTAGAACCAGGTCTGAGTGTAGGTAGAGCCATCCGCTGCGGTGATAGTAACGTCTTGGTGTAAGTCAGTGGTGTCACCGTCAGGGATCAAGTCAGCTTCGGTTTGGTCTTCCCTCCAGCGGTAACTGAATGCGTACATATTAGAATCATCTCCTTTAACGATGAATCGTGTTTCGACAATGTGCTGTTTATCGGGGTTAGTCGGATCACCCTCATCGGTAGGTAGTACGAAGTTTTTGATAAAGACCGTACCGATTGGGTAAACCCAGTTGCCTTCTTCAGAGAAAGTGATCTTTTCAGAAGCTAAGTCGTATGCGCCAGCGGTGCCACCATCATTAGGAATCGCCATGAAGCGTGGCTTTTTAGCTCGGTCAGACCAGAGTGGAGCGATGGGTTCGTAGCCTATAACGCCATCAGCAGGAGTTAGTGTGGTCGTGTCGGAAAAAGCACCAGTGTTGGAGAGTAAGGCAGGTGGTTCTGGGATGTATTCGGTTTGATTAAATAGTCGATAAATGGTCGTGCCGTCACACCATACAATATCTTCGCCGTCGGGGCTTTGGTCGATATCGCGTGTGCCTCTACCTGCTGTCAGAAGAATGGATTCTGTGACTGTTGTAGCCGATATATCGGTACTGTATACTTTTCCGGATGTGAAATCTCCACCAATGAGAGTGCCGGTAAGCGTTGGGTGCTTCGTGCCATGATAGAAAACGCCACCTAGGATGCTTCGACCAGTATCAGGGCTGTGTTTGTAGGCTAGGGTAGGTTCTGTTTCCGTGCCAACTAAAGCAGGCGAGCGACTTGTAGAGCCAGGAGGTCGGGTCATCGTGGTTTCCGACGTTTGTGAGATGCCGTTCTCAATATAAGGCCAGCCATAATTAGCTCCTTGGGTGAAAATATTGATTTCTTCAGAGTTGAAGTTGCGGTCTGAGTTGTTTGAACCTACCTCAAATAGAGCGATCGCTCCGGTTACAGGATCCGTACAAGCACTGAATACGTTGCGTAGTCCATGAGCCACGTGTTCTTCTAGCGCATCTCCGTGTGCAGGGTAGGCAACCGTACCACCATCTAATGTGAAGGTGCCGGCTGTTCCTGCTGGCGGGACGTTGTTGTCTTTGTGCCAGAAGTTTGTTTTTGGAATATAGTATCCAACTCCTGAGTGGTTATCAGCATGATACCATAAATGATTGCTGTCACAGGATTGAGTTGTGTCACTCATGGCGTTAGGGCCAGTATTGCCTTGCAAGGTGCGTGTAGGAGCCGACGAAACGCTTCCTCCTTGTTGATCGACATCAATGGCAATCAAGGCGCATTGGAAAACTCTGTCGATACGCTGAGTGTCTAGGTAATAGTTGAAGGTGCTCTCACTTGCCTCAAAATCACCGAAAGTGATGTATAAGAAGCCGTCATTGCCAAAGGTCATTCCGCTGGCTAAGTGCACAAATCCGCCAGCAAAACCACCAGTGTCGAAGAATTGCTGTTGAATCATTACAAGCTCGGAATTGATGTCCACCACACCAGTCGTTTCATCTCGTGTAAATCTGGATATTCTCACGAATAAGCTACCGTCTGGGTCTGAAAAACCGTTAGCAGTGGTTGCTGTGGTTGTGTAGAAGACGTAAAGGTAGTTACGGTTGCTAGAGTTGGGATCATTGAATTCTGGGTGGAACTCGAGTTCCATAAGCCCTCCTAGACCTGTCATCGTTGTAATGCTGGATAAATCGCCAAAATCGACCTTTGTCGGAGTTTCTGCTGTGTAGTCAAAGATCAAAAGCTCACCTGAACGCTGTGCGACAAGCATGTAATCTGTCAATGGCACCGGTTTAACCACCATGGCTTCAGAGAAGGTTAAGTTGGAGGCTACTTGTTCAATTTGCCAGTTAGGTTCATCGATATTGGTCGCTGGTGTAGAGGTAGGTAGATTGCCATTTAAAAATGCTGAAACTGTACCAGGCGAAGAAATGCCCGACAAAGTGTCAAAGTCGGGTGTGTCTGTAATGT
>CAYUKP010000143.1:0-5442 GCA_964445335.1 uncultured Verrucomicrobiales bacterium | reverse complement strand
CTAGCTTATATTTACGCTTATGTTAGATACACGGCTTAATAATGCTGTGCAGCGAGGTGCAATTGATAACACCACCCAAGGGCTCACCCTTCTTTCGCTCTGGATTGTCGACCGAAACCAACCAATAGAGATTCGACTCTCAGGTAACTGCCTGAAGGATTTGGCTGGAACATCGATCTCATTCCTAATGCATGACACGGCCACCAAAACATCAGCCACGTTTGATTGGGGAGACATCAAAGAAGGAGAGATCGGTGAGATCACTGCTTCTGCTCGGGTTATCGTTCAAAAGGAAACATCTTTTGAGTCGGAGCCAACTCTTCTCTATAGCAATTTTCTTAGAATCGAGTTCTTTTGTGAAGTCGGACGTTTCATCTTAGAGTCCAATAACTTTTCATCAACTCTGATCAAAAAAGAATGGTCTCTTAGCCCTTCTGACGAGTTTGCGCAAATCGCCAGTAATGCTGCTCTATGGAGACAACACATTTCGTCTTGCGCTCTTTACCAAGGACAAGGTTCCTACGACGCTCTAGCGGATTTATATGATGAAATTACGTCGCGCTTTGCAGATTCTCTAGACTTCGATCAACATGAAGTCTTCCTCATGAGCTGGGACGGTATTATGTCCGCTCTCTCAGAAGAAGGCGATGATACTTTAGAGGAATTTGAAACAGAGAATAATGCTATTGTAGACATTTCTTCTCTAGAGCAACTGCCTCTACAGCCTCCTAAAGAAGAACCTCTGGCAGCTACCTTCTCCCCTCAATGGTTCGAAACAGAGTACCCTCATCCAGTCTTAGAGTCCCTATCTGAATTACTCAGTGAGCTCGATCTTTTAACATCGCATCATGTGTTACCCAAAAGTGTCGCATTGTCTCATTTCATTAAAGCCCTAACCTCAGTTCAGATAAGCCTACAAAACATCTTTTCAACGAACAAACCAAACGCTCGAAAAATACAAAACAAACCAGACACTTACAAAAAGCCCTTAGGGGAAATGATCCAGAGCTTTGCTCAACTTTCTATTCTATTGGGGGTAACAGAGGCTCCTTCTGCTCGCCGTGAGCTGACCTTCATCCGTGATAACATGCTAGACTTAAGGGACGATATATCAGAATTGAGATTTCAAGTGAATAATTAGTGATTTCCGTAGTCTAAATGTTTAAAGGTTTTTGTTTGTGCAGAACCAAATTTAACTTATATTAAATGTATGATTAGTTTTTCAAAACTCTTAACTCTCACAATAGGTATCTCTGCTTTCGTAATTTTACCAACTTGCAATACGCTCTTTGGCCGTGGCAGAGACGTTTCTTGCATTGGGTGTCAGCTTGCTGACACTGCAAACCGAGGCTTCTTTGGGGCAACACCCACAACACCAGCTGTAACAAACACTATCGCACCAAAACAATAAATAAGGAAGCTAGCCTTCATCTCCAACATATTAATTGATTGCAGAACCTTCTTGAATCTATTTTAAGAGGGTATTTCTTATGAAGCCTTATAATCTGCTATCTGAACACAATCAGTCTCCTGAAATAAACTTTAGTTTACATGAACGAGACAATGTAAGGTATTACCAAGTGAATACAACTCCTGTCACTAATGATAAGGAAATCAATTGTGAATATGAACTTGGTCAAATGATGGCTCGCCCTTTTAGACCCGCGCGCCAACCTAAAGTCCTCATTTTAGGTTTAGGAGTAGGCGGGTTTCTCAATGCTATCGGAGAATCTCTCCCTCAAAAAAAAGCTTCGTTTGATATTTTAGACATCAATTCTAAAGCTTTTCAATGGTATAAACAATACCTCAAGGCTGATGACACGATTGTAGAAAGAGCCAGTTTTTCTTGTGAGAAAGCTGCCGACTTTCTCAAAACTCGCAATGATACATATCATGCGATCTTCATGGATCCGGAACTCTGGCGAAGTAGTGGCAGTGAAGAGAATATAACCAATAAACTGTATTTAAATTACTTTGTCTCGTGCCTCAAACGTGGAGGACTTCTAGGCTTAGTCACTGAAAGACCTGATAAAGTACTAAAGGCTCGTATACAAAGGTGTGGTTTAGAGGTTTCATTTGAGCGTGTAGCAGCTGTCCCTGGAGGAAAACGACAAAGAACCTTATGGTTGGCTAAAAAAGGACATTACGCAAAATAAGCGTCTCCTTCAGCCCCTTCGAGATTGCAATATATACCTTTATTCGCCTTTGGGTAGGACTTATCTACCTAATCAACCTAGGTCTATAGATCTTGTTTCCATAAGCTCATCAAAGTCTTTGATATTAAAAGGCTTTAAAAGGCAGGCATCAAACCCAACAGTTACATACTTATCGCCCTCATTCGTATTTCCTGTGAGAGCGATAACAAGTTGCTTCTCACCATCAGCCTTATAAGAGTTCTGCTCATTTTCATAAGCTCGGTACTCTTTTATCGCTGTAACCCCATCCATTTCTGGCATGTCTATATCCATTAGGGTTACCTTATACTGCTGTTGTTTCAATCGATTTAACCCTTCTAAACCATTGGAAGCTGTGTGAATCTCTTCACCCTTTTGGTTTAAAAAGTGCAAAGCTAATTTAAGATTAATAGGACAATCGTCTACGACAAGAATACCTTTCGCATCAAAACTAGATTGGCTTCTTTGCACATCTCTAGATTGATGAACAACAATCTCGGCCTTTTCCTTTTTATGAAAATGGCTTCTCTTAGGAAGATCCAACGGTAAAATTAAGACAAACTTATGAATCCCTTCACTTTCAGTATACCATAATTCCCCACCCATAAGTATCACCAAAGAATGTGATAATGGTAAGGAGACGCCAGCCCCTCTCTTCAGGCCGTCATTTGTGTCACGTAAGGTATTATAAAACTGAAAAGGGCTTTCAGAAAAGGATCGCCCCATACTCTCCCCTGTATCTTGCACGATGAACTTTAAGTAACCAGCAGCCTGACGACAGCCTGATAAATCTTTTCCAACCTCTTGCTCAAGTTTTGATAAATCTTCATACCATTGCGCGTTTAGGTTAATCGTGCCCTCAGATGTATTTTTGACAGAGTCTTGTAATAAAATATCTAAAACCTGCTCTAACCTCCTATCATCAAACACTAACGTTTGTGGAATAATAGGGTCGGTCATGATGTTCATATTCATTACAACGTTCGCATGACAAGATTTGAGGTTTCTTTGAAACGAACTATAAATGACATGCCTGACTTCATGTGGAGCCTTCAACACTTTGAGTTTACCAGCCTCTAACTTCGAAAAATCCATAATCTCATCCATCAAATGCATTAACTTTTGAGAATTTTCTTTGATCAGAGTAACTTGGGATGAATCGCTTTGAGCTACCCCATTTTTTTTCATCTCTGTCATAATTGAGATCATAGTTGATAATGGATGGCGCATTTGTCCACCAATAGACAACATGACATTCATACGCATATCTTGCAACTGACTAGACGTCGTCAAGCGCTCCTTTACTTGAGTCATATAAAGCGTCAAAATGACCACAACAATCACACACACAATAATCAAGCTGATAGATAAAGTGTATGTTAACTGAATATTTTGCGACTGTAGGTTCTGAGGAGAATAACTATTGATAATCTCTTGCGACGCTTGGGGGCCGAGATGCGCAATTTTCTTATTTAATAGGTTTACAAAGGTTGGCCAATCTTTCCTTACCGCTATTGAGCTATAAGCATTTAATGACTTCGGAGCCAAAGATAACATTTTAAAATTAGAAATCCCAAAAGCTCCGATTAATCCGTAAAGAATCGGAGCATCATCACAAAACAAATCGACTTTATGAGAGCACAAAGCTAAAATACATTCGCTGACGGTGGAATACGTTACGACTTTTAATTCAGGAAATTCCTGAGAAATGAGTTTATTGAGAATATGACCTTCTACAACAGCTATAGATTTCCCCTCTAAATCCTTAATTCGACTTGTCCATTCCTTCTCACTCGTAGCCACAAAATAACGGGGCGTACATAAATAAGGCTCCGTAAAGGCAAGTATCTTACGACGTTGCTCATTAGGCTCAAAAGCTGTCATAATATCAACCTCTTGCTTTTTTAGAGCCTCTATTGCGCTACTTAAATTAGAGAATTCAATATGCTCAAACGTTACACCCAAGGATTCCTGTATTTTAGCTAAATATTCCACACTACAGCCCCCAAGCTTGTTCTGGCTATCATGCATATAGTGAGGTGGGTAGATAGGTGCTCCTACCTTAATCACAGGATGAGCCTTTATCCACTCTTTCTCCTCCACAGTTAACTCGAATTCCCGAGAAGCAGCTAAATCTTCTCCCGTATTCGAAGCGGTAAGCCAGCACAGCAAAAGATAAAAAATCCCAACGCAGATCAAAGTAAAAAGATAATATGGAATATACCTAGTCTTCATAAGTCCACTCCTTGATTTCTATTGCTCTTCTTACGAAGCGGTTTGACTGGAATAAGAAATGTAAATATAGTTCCCTTTCCAACTACGGAATCTACCAATAAGTGACCATTCATCAAATCACATATCTCCTTACATATCGATAAGCCCAAACCTGTTCCTCCGTGCTTTCTCTGGGTTTCTCCATCATTTTCCTGGGCAAAAGGCTGAAAGATATACTGTAGTTTATCCTTCGCAATACCTATCCCCGAATCCTTAACAGACACTAAGAGAAGTTTTTCATCCCCACGTAGCTCAGGCAAAACAATATCATAAGTGTTTTTAATCTTTTCTATACTACTAAGACACTTGACCACTAACGTTACAGTCCCCCTATCTGTAAACTTAAAGGCGTTTGATAAGAGATTCATAATCACTTGTTGCAACCTTATCGGGTCTATTTCTACAAATTGAGGTAATGACTCTTTACCTACCCCTTTGTCACATGTAAACTGCACCTCTTTGTTTGGCCTTAACTTATAGAATGCATAAATAGTTTCTATAAGACTTTCCATATCAACTTCTTGAGGGCGCAACTCTATATTCCCACCCTCATAAGTCGCCTCATTATTGGCATCATCTATCAAGCCAAATAAAACCTCAGAACACTTAAGGACATCATCTAAGATCTCCTCCTTTTTCGTTAGATTCTCTTCTTGGTCATATAAGTCGAGCATACTCTTCATTGTTCCAAGAGGGTTACGAATATCATGACTAATAGATGCGAACACTCGATCTGCAGAAGCCCTACGCCTTTCGACAACTCTAACTCTAATCCAATAAACAAAACAACAAAAAATGGCAAAGATTAAAAACAAAATCATTGATATTAAAAAGATATTCACAAAGCTATATTTAGAAAGTACGCTTTTATGAGAGGTCCAGAGTCCGTTTAACCACTCAGCTTCCAATTGTAATAAACTTCTCCGAGGCAACGCACACATTGCTTTATTTATTATATTGCACAAGATCTCTTCGTCCCCATTGACCGCAAAAT
>CAYUKP010000142.1:0-5458 GCA_964445335.1 uncultured Verrucomicrobiales bacterium | reverse complement strand
GTATCCAGTGCTTGTTTAATATTTGGCTTCTCTTGTCTATCAAGAGCTTCCATATAGGCGTTGAGAGCTAACCCTGGTTGCTCCTTATCCATATAGATATTTCCTAGCAGAGATAAGGTTTTGGTATCGGCTAATCCTTTCAGGCGCAGCACCTCAAAGTTGTTTGCAGCTCTGAGGGTGTCTCCCTTCCCCATATAACAATTGGCTTGTTGCATCCATAGCTGCCCATTATCTGGATCTTCATCAATCAACTCACCAAGGAGCGCAGCGGACTCCGTCCACTTTTCCTGTGCCAGAAGCGCTTGTGCCAGCCCTAGCTTCCAGTCCTTCTCATCTGGATTCAGCAAGAATGCCTGACGATACGCCCCTTCTGAGGCAAGTGGCTTATCCTTAGAAAGGTAGCAATAGCCTAAGAGTCCATATGTCCGGTGATCCGCATCACCTAATTGCACGGCCTCCTTGAGTGCTGGGAGCGCATTTTCGTAATCATCATTCGATGCATACACTAGAGACAAGTTCTTAAAGGCTCTTCGGAATTTAGGAAACTTCTTAATGGCTAGCTTATACGACCGTATCGCATCCTCTGCTTGCCCGTTTTGGAAGTAAAGGTTGCCTAAGACGTAGATCAACGCTGGGCTCACTTCTTCCTTATCCACCTCTGCAAGTGCCTTTTGCTGTTGGATGTAATCAACAATTTTTCTTTCAGCCGTGCGGAACTTTCCTTTCCCGAAGAGCTCTGCCACCTCTACTAACAAATCGTTTTCGGCACGCGTAACTTTGGGTTCTACCGGAGAAAGGATTCCATAACTGCCCGTAAAGGATTTCACAAAATCTTGGCTACGAAACATTTCCTTAGACATAGGGATCGGCTTGGCAGAGACACATGTGATCACGGCAACGAGATTGAATAACAATCGAATCATAATTTTATACGTTATTTAATTTAAAGCTGTATGGTTGAACTACACGGGTAGTGACAGGAACCCCGTTCTTTTGACCTGGGGTAAACTTCCACCTAAGAAGGGCTTTTTGGGCGGCTTCATCCAGAGCCTTATGCCCAGAGGATTCCTTGATCGAAGTGTCCGTTACGTTTCCTTTCTCATCTATGGAAACCCAAACAAGGACTCGCCCTTGAATTTTCTTTTTCTTCAGAGCTGCAGGATAGGTCGCAGGTACTTTACGCTTCGCCCTTGGGCGGCCGTCGAGTTCGGAACTCTCAAACATGTTAGACATTTGATCGCTAATACTGAAGTTTGCGCCAATATCTATCACCGTACTTCCTACGCCACTGGTCAGATCTCCCACATCTAGAGAAAGGTCTAAAGAAGAGTCCTCTTCAGCAAACTCAGGCTCTGGTTCTGGTTCGGGCTCATCCTCTGGAATATCCTCAGGTTGTACAAAGTCATCTGGCGGGACAATCAGATTCACCTCTTCCTTAACCATCTCAGGAGGCGGAGCAAGGGAGGACTCCAAGCGCTTCAAAAGAGGGATAAAATAAAAGACAAAAAACGCGCACAAGAACCCTCCAAGAATTGTAATAAACCATCTTGCGATGCGACTCCCTTTGGGCGGAGTATAAACGTGCCTTCTTTTCATGAGAGCGTTTTAGTTTGTTGCGGTAGTGATTTTTGTCGCACCAGCAGCCTTACACTGATCGTACACTTGCGTGACGATCCCATGACTTGCCTTGGTATCCCCCTGTAGAATGACAGGCATCTCCTCATCCTCTGCGAGCTTTTCCTTAACGAGAGATTGTAAGCCGTTGACTCGGTATTCCTTACCTCCGTAGAAAATCTTATTATCGGATGTGATGGCAATGAGAATACTATTACTCTCCGCTGCAGTAGCCGTAGAAGCCTCTGGTCGAGTCACTTCCACTCCCGACTCTTCCACAAAAACTGTTGTGACGATAAAGAAGATAAGAAGGATGAAAATACAATCAATCATAGGAGATAAGTCTGGCTTAACCTCCTCTTCTTCTTGTCCAAATCTACTACCTCTATTTAACATAATCTTATAGTTTACTAAATCTAATTTTCACAATTGCGCTTTTCAATCCCGTGATGGTAGAAGCGATCGCATCTCTTCTCACTTTGATATGAAGGGCTAAAAACATTCCTGGCAGAGAGACCACTAACCCGGTAAGGGTGGTGAAAAGAGCTTCCTTCATCCCCTCGGCGATCTTTTTGGCTCCCTGTTCTCCATTTCCTCCAGCAAGTCCGTCAAACATACTCAACATCCCACCTACGGTTCCGAGTAATCCTGTCATGGGAGCAATCGCGATGAGGGCTCCAATAAAAATAAGTCGTCGATCAATACGACTCACAACCTTTTCATACACCTCTTCCATCCGACGTTGAACAACCGCAATGGTCACCTTCGGCCCATGCAAGGCATATTGAATAGCCTCCCCAATACGCCCTTTCGCTTTACTAGGCTCAGCAATCCAATCCTCCCACTCGTCTTGCTCTTTCTTGTTGAGATTCCCTCGATTGACAAAGAGTAAGGTGCCAATACATGTTCCATAGAGAATAACCGCGATAATCCCCAAGGCAGCCATTACTGGGCCACCATCACGGAAGATCGTGATAGCCTCCTGAAGCGCGGTTTCGTTTTCTCCCGTCATGATCTGAATTAGGTAAAAAATTATTTAGCTGGAACCATATCTTCGATTTCAACCTCTTCTTTCACAGGCTTCTTGATCTCAGATGTTCCGTTGATGATAGACATGGCTACCCCCTCAGCCTCACTTATTTTCCCTTTCGCCATTCCCTTCAGGAATCCGTGAAGAAGAAGGATCGGAATCGCAACAGCTAACCCCATAAAGGTGGTGATAAGAGCCTCTGAAATCCCTCCAGAAATAAACTTAATATTTGAGGAGCCACCTTCAGACATCAAAGCGAAGGTTTTCATAATCCCTAATACTGTCCCTAAAAGACCAAGCATCGGCGCAGAAGCCGCCACTAGAGAGAGAAAGGGCAATCCCCTCTCTAACTTTGGAGGAATTGCCGAGAGCTTCTCGAAGAGAGCATCTTCTAAAATACGACGCTTCGTATGAAAGTATTTGTCACCAGTTTGCACGACCTTGCCACAAAGACCCTTCACTCCATTAGCAATAGCTGCCGAGTTTCCGTTCGTAAGCTTAGCATCTAGAAACTGATTGATCACACTACGGTTAGGGATATGAAAGGCCATAATCTCAATCATCTTCACAATCCCTACGAGAAAGGCGAAGATCCCAAGACCAACAATGACATAACCTACGATTCCACCACCTTCGATATAATCACTGAGCCCTTTGGTGGCCTTTTCCATCTTGTATGCTTTCCCTAAAGAGCCATCTACTAAGACCGCTCCACTCCCTGTCGTAACTAAATCTCCTATAGCCTCAGGGTCTGTGGGCAAAATCGCAGGAAATTCGATACTCCCAGTCAATTCATCTGTCGCACCAGCAATCGACTTATCGTCTGAAGCGTAAAACCCAAGCGGGCCAACTACCGCGAACTGGCCGTTTACAACCATCGCATCTTCCGATTGCGCCCGACCAGCAAAGGTCGCACCACCTGCTAAATTCAAAATACGTTCAATTCCTTGCTCCAACATTGGTAGCGATGCCTCAACCCTTTTAGCCACATCCTTCCCGGCAACATCTATTCTTGCCTGATGCTCTCTGAAGCTTTCTTTCTTCGTTTGAACCTCCGCAACATGGATTTTGTTTTGAGTCTCTCTCAAGTATCTATCGAACACCCCGTTATGAAACTTAAACTCAATATCACGCTTCTCTAGCTCCGTATCGAGTTGCTTCTGCTTATGAGTCACCAACTCTTCTTCTCGCAGAAGTTTTTTGTACTCCTTACTGAGCTTAATGACTTCGCCATCTAGAGCTTCTACCTTCCGAACAAGTTGAGCCTCTTCCTGAGCAATGAGGCTTGTGTTCTGTTCAAATTTTTTCGTTGCCGTTGCGAGATCAGACTTGGCTTTTTTTAAGGCATCCTGCCCACTGGCAAGCCCTATCATACCAAGCGTCAGGGCAATGATTGTTGATTTTTTCATTATATTAAAAAGCTGAGGGGTTATTTAATTTCAATAGGAAGCTTACTAAACTCTAACTCTCCTGCACCAGTCGCCGTCACAATAAGCTTGTTAATTTCTGCTCCAGCCTTCTTGTCTTCGATTTTCTTAAACACCCACCCTTGATGAGAAGGATGACCGATGAGCGCGACTTGGCCTTTTTCATCCGTGCTATATGCTGCCCCTAATCCAAAATATACAGTCGTCAAGATTCTTGCCTGCCCATCTACCTCGTGTGTCTCAGAAACTGTCCACACAAGCTGATTAAATGATTCCAATTCTCCCAGAAGAGTGACGATAAGGTTTACTTTATTCCCAAGGCTTTTTTCTGGGCTCACATCTTTAATGTCCTCCCAAGTAGCCTTTGCGGCCGACAGCTTACTATTCTCCTTCATGTAAGAATCCGGAATTAACACAAAAAGCTCTGGAACACGTTTGAGCAACTGCTCCAGACCAAGCGAAAGGTTCTCACGAGCCTCGTCATACATTCTTTTCTGCGCAATCTTGGTTTGATCTTGAGAAGATGCCACTTGAGCGTTCTCCTTGAGTTCAGAGATCTTGGCTTTCAAATCTAAAATTTCCGCATCCAAGCCTTCTTTAGATGATTCAAGTATTTCCTTCTCACGCATCCAACGAGAGTTCTCTGCATGCGTTTTTTCCATGACTCCAACCCATTGCTCAATAGTGGATCGTAATTCCTGAGTATTAGCTAACCCTAGATTCACTAGGATAAGCGTCATTATGAAAAAGTATCTCATTTGAACGATGACATCATAAAGAAATCTCTTGAAATCAATGTCTTATTTGGAAAGACGTGTGACAAAAAATTCACTTTAAAACGTCGCAAGTTTTGCTGAGAACAATTCCAGACTTTCGGAACAGTCACTTCGCCACTCAAACCTTCTCCAACTTTTTGAAAGCAGGGTGTTCCCATCATACTCTTGCCTATCAAGGTACGGGAAACTCACAAAAAAGTTAAAGCGCTGCCCTTACACACAAAAAGGCTCCTAAGTCTCCTTAGTAGCCTTTTCTGAGGTTAACCCTCAATTTATTGTTAAACAATAAAATCAATCAAACATTCCGTAGATAATGTCTGCAACAGCCCAACCTTTCAACCAGTTGTAGCCTTGTGGGAATGCACCGAGGTGATCAGTCGCCCAGAAGTAATCTAGCCCATAATCAGCAGCAAGGTCTAGAACTGGAGCTCCATTAGCCTTCAAGATAGAAGATGTCGCCATAGGAACTGGATCCGCCTTATTATTATCAAGATCTATTACGCCAAGACCTAAGTTTGAATTCTGAGTCATCTGAGAAGAAAAAAACGACCCATTAATATTCTTATTTTTATCTGTGACTTCAGTGTAAACCCTGCAGAAATTACGCCCGA
>CAYUKP010000141.1:0-5533 GCA_964445335.1 uncultured Verrucomicrobiales bacterium | reverse complement strand
TTCAACCGGAAGTTCAACCGGAAGTTCAACCGGAAGTTCAACCGGAAGTTCAACCAAGGTCATACTCTAAGTATTTGAATGCCTTTTCTGAAAGAATAACGATTCAATATGAAGACGCGACACCTCAGCCTACACCTGAGAAAGAGATAGCTAAACCTACATCTGTCACCAAAGAGGAAATTCTACCTGATACAACAGAGCAGATCAAATTAGAACCAACCTCACCTGAAGAAGTTCACACTCCTCTAAATGCTTTAGAGTCTTCTACGAATGAAGGTTTGGAAGAAGATGAGATACTCGAAGATGTTGCGCCAGAACCCACTCTCAAGGACTCTCTAACCAAAACTCTACCCACAGGATTCACATCTCGCACCCCATCGAAATCAAGAAGCTTAGAGTCCGCCTTAGACCAAATTATAAAAGACTCTAACCCTAACACCGAGACTCTAGAAAGCCCAGTCTTACCTCCTGTTGCTCAGGAAGAGGAGTCTTATCAACCAGAAGGTCTCCCCCCAATAGAGCAAACTACTCAGAAAGCCCCTGAGCAAGACTCTGTAGATCTCACACCCGAGGAACCATTTGAAGACCTAAAAGAACTTAGTGAAAAGTTACCTAAGAAAACCTTTGAGGATATAGACCTTGAAACAATAATTCCAGAGACCCCTAAGAAACAATTTAAGAGTCTGGAGCAGTTTAGCAAAAAAACACCTGAAAAAACCATTGAAGGGATAGCATCTCAGGACATTTCTCCTGCCCCCAAAAAAGAAACTACTCAGGTTGATACAAAACAAAAAGCTCTACCTCCTCGCAAAAGCCTTGATGGGTTTAAAAAAACCACTAGTCAAAAGAGTAACGGGGATCTACCACCTAAAAAGGATTTAGGACAGTTTAATGAACTACTGAAAAAATCTAAATCTTTAGCCCCTAAAAACGAGCCGGCTCCACCTCAAAAAGCTCCATCAGAAGAAGGCGATAGCGCCCCTTCCTCAAAAAAAGTAAAAGGTAAAAAATTAGCTAAAGCTCCGAAAAAAGCTCCGAAAAAAGCAACGAAAAAACCTAACTTTTCAAAAATCGCTTTGCTTTTAATCCCCCTTTTACTGCTGATTGCTGGTATTTTATACTATTTATCGAATCAAAGTCGTTTCAGTTCTACTCCTGTTAAAACTATACCATTAAGCGTGGTGGACTTAAATCCGACAATCAAAACGGACGGACAGGTTCGACCAAAACAACAGACCCCTCTCAACAGTCAAGTCTCTGGAAAAGTTGCGAAAGTCTCTCCAAAATTCAAACAAGGTGGCAAAGTTCTAAAAAATGATATTCTAGTGAGTATTGACTCCACAGAATACGAAGGCGCTTTAGCTGATGCGATTGCCAATTTATCAGAAACTTACCTCAACCTACAAAAGCAAGAAGCAAAAATAAATGAGAGCACGTCAAAGCTTAAGGTTCCTGAGTTTGATCTAGCTGAGGCTAAATATGAACAAGCTCTGAGCAGAGTAAGAAAGGCTCAACTCACTTTGGAAAATTGTAAAATCAAGGCTCCTTTTGATGCGTCTATTGTGAGTTCAAATGTAGTAACTGGAGAAGTCGTATCCAAGAATGACAATCTAGGTGAACTGTATTCTGAGAACAACTGGAAAATCAACTGCATTATATCTAAGCAAGAAGCTGACTACCTTAATTTAGAGAAAGCTCCAGACACAATCAGTGGGATTCCAATCAAGCCTGAATTGGTAATGTTAAAAATCGAAGACTTTGAAGTGACCCCTTATGACAAAGTCAAAATCAGCTTATCTCCAAAGCAGTCGACGAATTTACCTGCTCTAAAAAAAGGAACCGCTGTTCAATTAGCTCTTAAGTCATCTGAGCGTAAAAAGGTCATCCCCATTAATAAGAACCATCTCGTAGGAGATAAGATCATGAGTGTGAATACGGAACAACGTCTCATATATACACCTGTCAATGTTGTTCATTCGGAAGGTGATAAACTATTTCTCACTATTCCTAAGGGTCGCAACCTACCAGTCAACATCGTTACAACAACCTTGGGTGAGCCTGTGGAAAATATGAAGGTCGTCGTAGAAAACTAAAAAGCTCTCCTTTTCATGTTCTTTTTTAGAACAATTTTTTAGCTTATTTTACCTATCTTGTCATTACTACAAAAGCTCGACCGTCACGTATATGGTCTATTTTTCTTTTCCGAGCGCCTCCCACCATCGAAATAAATGTAGACTTTTTGTAAAATTCGACCAAGACTAGAGCGCTTTCTATGAAACATATTTTTTGGACTCTAACGACTACCTTTGCCTTATTTGTATCATATGAGCCTATTTGGCTTTGGCTGACAGGGTTAACACACGAGACCGTTTGCCTTGCTTTAGGTGCAACTATTGTCTTAGTACTTCTACGACATATCATACGACCTGTCTTTCAGTATTGTGAGGTCTTCATTCATGAATTTACCCATTTATTTTTTTGTTTATTGTTTGGTCGTAAAGTCATTGGGTTCAAGGTAAGTAGAACCTCTGGATACGTACGTTATCTTGGATCGTCAGATGGAATTACGGGGACAATCATCACTTTGAGCCCTTATTGTATTCCTATTGTTCCCCTTCTACTCCAATTCACTTGCTGGTTGCTCAATTTCTTCGAAATATACTATATCCCCCCGATGTGGTCACGTGCTCTTGTCATCACAAGCTTAGTAGCATATTTTCAGCTCCAAAAGCACCAGTTTCATGCGGATCAACCAGACTTTGGTAAAATGGGAAGATATTGCTCTATTTGCTGTATTTTTAGTCTAAACCTCCTATGGCTCACCGTCTTAAGCGCCTTTTAGACTTACATATTCTCTCTACATCCAATGCTTATGAAAGCCCTATTCATTTTTCCCTTTTTCCTAAGTCTACTACCAACCTTAGGCTTAATCCATACCGTTCGTTCTAAAGAAACACTATGGAGCCTTTCCAAAAGGTACAATGTACCCGTATCCTCTATCAAAGAACAGAACTCTCTCTCGTCTGACACCATTACAGTAGGTCAAAACCTTCTGATAGACACCCCTCGCAATACAACGGCATCCAAACCAACCGCTCAATCACGGCTTCTCAAGGCAATCCAATTACAGGTCACCTTAGATTGGGCAGGATTTATGCCTGGTGCTATCGACGGAAAGAATGGAAAATATACTCGTTTGGCACAATCCATGTGCCCCTCAAATCTATTTTCACAGTACGCGCATGTCCCGCCCGTAAGGTTTGCAGAGTTTAACCCTTCATGGTGGTATTACATCGACAAAGAATTGCCCCTCAACCGTTCAGGTCAGCCGAACTTCAAAAAACTCACCGAACACAAAAAACCCATGCTCTATGCTGACATGGCAGAAATGATTGCCGAACGTTTTCATTGCACCCCTGAGCTTTTACAAAAACTTAATAAAGGAGTAAACTTCGAAAACTTACGGGCAAATCAACAATTCATTATTCCTAATGTGAACACTTTCAGAGTAGAGGTGTATTATTCAGGAGCCAAGAGAGAGGGAGTCTGGAGCAATAAATACGGCAAGGGACCAAAAGAAACGTTTATCCTCGTCGAACGTGGTCGTAATCTCTTAACTCTACGTAAGGGCTCACAAGTGTTAGCATCCTTCCCCATCACAGTTAACAAAGAAAGAACACCCTTAGGGAAACACGCAGTCGAGTTAATTGCGCCAGGACCTTCCTATAAGAATAAGGAACGCAAGATCGAACTCCTTCCTGGCCCTAATAGCCCTGTTGGTATTCTATGGTGTTATATCGGTGACAGCATAGGTATACACGGCACAAATAATCCCGATCGCATTGGGCGCAACACTTCTGCAGGATGCATAAGACTTGCCAATTGGGACATCGTTCGTCTCGCACGTTTGATTCGTAAAGGCACTCCTGTATCTATTATAGACAAGCTCCCCCCTATGCCTTCAGACTCCTAACACCATTTGATGCCTAGGGCTAGAAAGCCTGAGACCTCAGATGGTATCTAACGGAGAAAAATGACTACTCTACATCTCTAAAAAGTTCTTTAAGAGCTTCAACCCATTGGCTTGGCTCTTTTCAGGATGAAATTGCGTGGCAATGAGGTTACCCTTTGCAACACATGCCGTAAAAGGTTTCCCATAATCGCAAGTGCCCGCGCTAAAACTCTCATCTACTCCTTCAGAATAGTAGGAATGCACGAAGTAAAAATAAGGGTTCTCTGGCAACCCTTGCCATATAGATAAAGATGGATCTTTTATCTGAAGAGAGTTCCACCCCATATGAGGCACTTTCAGGCGCTCTTCTGGAAATTTCACAATATCCCCCTCGATCAAAGAAAACCCTTTCAGACCTTCAGCCTCCTCACTTCCAGCAAATAGTAATTGATAACCTACACATATCCCAAAGAACGGCTTATCTTGCTGAATCCATTGACGAATGGCCTCTTCTAACCCTTTATCGCGAATTTTCCGAAGACAATCTCCATAAGCTCCTTGCCCTGGATAAAGGAGGTGAGTGAGCCCTTCAAGAGCGGAAGGATGCTCTACCATAGTTACAGAATAGCCTAAAGACTCTACTGCTCGCGTAAGGGATCTGAGATTTCCTCCTCCGTAATTAATAATACCTACGTTTGTCATATCTCTTAAAGGCTACCTTTGCTAGAGGGCACCCCCTTCTGGCGAGGGTCTGTATCGGCAGCGATCCGCAATGCTCTCGCAAACCCCTTGAATAAACTTTCCGCAATATGGTGACCGTCTCTCCCGTAGAGGCATTCGAGATGAAGGTTGCAACGAAGATTATAAGCCACAGCTCGGAAAAACTCTTCCACTAAACTCATCGGAAACCCTAATGACACATCTTTATCAGTTGGCACTCGAAACTCAAGGTAAGGCCGGTTACTCAGATCAATGACTGCTCGGCTGAGCGTCTCATCCATTGGCAAATACATATGCCCATAACGGTTAATCCCCGCTTTATCTCCTAAGGCTTCTGCAATGGTAAGCCCAAGGCAAATACCCACGTCTTCTACGGTATGATGGTTGTCTACTTCCAAATCTCCCAAAGCCGTGACTCCAAGATCAAGGTGGGCATGCTTTGCGATCAAAGTCAACATGTGATCAAAAAAGCCTATCCCTGTGTTGATCTCCGTGTGACCAGACCCATCCAGATCTAGATGTAATGAGATTTTGGTTTCTGCGGTATTGCGCTCGATACTACTACGTCTCGACATATACCCTTATTTGTAAGTTCCTCGAAGCCTGAAGTAAACCAACTTTCGGGTAAAAATGATATTTTGCTGAAGCCTCCTTTTGAAAAATATTACTTTTCCTCCAAACTTTGCAAAAATTGGTACCTTTTGTGCTATTACGACTCAAGCATGCCTGTCACACCTTATCATAAGAGTCGGCCATAACTCCTATTAGTAGTCTTCAGGCATGCTTATCTTCTCATACAAATACACAAAGAGACCTTTGAGATGTGTTCACTGTCTTTTGGTTTGGCTTGATGACTGTCCC
>CAYUKP010000140.1:0-5583 GCA_964445335.1 uncultured Verrucomicrobiales bacterium | reverse complement strand
CCTAATTCCTTCCTCACTACAAATAACAACCTCCTCCTTCGATATTTCGACATAACATCAGCTGGTATCTTTTAAGCTTTGCCCCCATTCGCTAATCGCCCCTCCAGGTCGCCATTAAAGATTTTTACAAACACGCAACCACGTTTTTATAAATAATACCAAATTCTTAGAGACAAATATAAAAAAGTCTGTAAGAGCCTTATTGCACACTTTTCCGTTAGTTTGAAAAGAGTGCATAAAAGATAATAATATGAGTACAGGAACAGTAAAATGGTTTAATGCAGAGAAAGGATATGGCTTCATTTCTCCTGATGGAGGTGGAAAGGATCTTTTCGTGCACCATTCTGAAATCCAAACAGAAGGATACGCCACCCTCGATGAAGGTGAGCAAGTGAGTTACGAAGAAGGCGAAGGCCAAAAAGGCCCTTGCGCTACTAACGTACAAGCTAAGTAAACCTACTGATTTAATTTCCGTTCCTGACATTCCTTAGGAAACGATTTCGATAGTGCCCCTTTGTAAGAAGGCGCACTATTTTTTTACCCCTCTCGAAAGGTTTGAGGCATCTTTTCTGAAAAAAGTATTTTCCTCTTCCCGTTTTGCCCTCATGGTCTGCAGCATATGCTGACGATTAAGAACTTAATGAAGAGTTATGGAGGGAGAACCCTCTTCGAAAACGCGAAAATCACCGTTAATTGGGGAGAACGCATGGCACTTGTCGGACCAAACGGGGCGGGTAAGTCTACGATCTTTCGCATTATCTTAGGGCAAGAGGAGGCAGATCAAGGAACGATCGATCGCGATGATTATGCCGTAACAGGCTTCCTCTCTCAAGAAGCAGGTGACCCTGGTGAAGACACCGTTCTCATGACCGCAATGTCGATCAATGAGGAAATGAGTGAGGCCGTGCGCACAATGACACAGCATGAAAAAAACGATACCACGGACTCTGAAGAATACGGCCAGGCTCAAGATGTCTTCAATTCTTATTCGGGGTATCAAATCGAAGCCAAGGCCAAAAAAATCCTTGCGGGTCTAGGCTACAGCCAAGAACAGTTTGAGAAACCACTCCATGAATTCTCGGGTGGATGGATCATGAGAGCGCATTTGGCTAAGCTTCTTTGTCTAGAGCCTGACCTCCTCATGCTTGATGAGCCGACTAACCACTTAGACCTCATCTCCTTATTATGGTTCCAACGTTATCTTCAGAACTACCCAGGGGCGATCTTCCTAATCTCTCACGATAGAGACTTCATGGATGCGATTTGTGAAACCGTAATCGAGATCGATCAGAAAGAGCTCGTGCACTATACAGGAAATTATTCCTCTTACCTAGAGCAACGCGAAGCTCGTCATGAGACGAAGGTGAAAGCCTATCGTAACTACAAGAAGCAGATCGAGCAGATGCAGGAGTTTGTCGATAGATTTCGCAATGTCTCATCTAAAGCTTCACAGGTACAAAGCCGTATCAAGGAGATCGCAAAAGTGCCTGTAGTAGAAAAGCCAATCGCTCCACGTAAAGTCTTTAAGTTTAACTTTCCACAGCCTCCTAAGAGCAACCAAAAGGTCATTGAGATGACAAAGGTAGACAAATCCTATGGAGAGAAGGTGATTTATAAGGGAGTTGATCTCATTGTAGAGAAAGGTGAGCGCACCGTTCTCATTGGCCCCAATGGCGCGGGTAAATCAACCCTTCTAAAGATGCTCGCCGGCACTGAACAAGCAACAGCTGGTAAAGTCGAGCCAGGCTATGCAACCAAAATAGGTTATTACTCTCAGCACCGCACGGAACTACTCAATGAAGACAATACCGTGCTCGAAGAAGTCATGTCCACTGGTGACACTCTCAGAGAAGACGACGCGCGTAGCTTACTTGGTTCGTTCCTCTTCCGTAGAGAAGATGTCCATAAGAGAATCAAAGTTCTCTCAGGTGGAGAAAAAAGCCGACTCAATCTAGTAAAATTCTTAGTAGATCCTCCGAACTTACTCCTCATGGATGAGCCTACGACTCACCTTGACATCATCTCTATCGAAGCTTTGGTAGTCGCCCTTAAGCAATTCCAAGGGACGTTAGTATTCATTTCTCACGATGTCCACTTCATCCGTGCCTTGGCTGACAAGACTCTCCACATTAACAATGGTCAAATCACAACTTACGCGGGTGGTTATGACTATTATCTAGAAAAGTCTGGCCTCCTAGACGATGAAAGAATGGCTATTACGAGCTAATTACATCTTATTTCACATTACATCCTCAACTCTTATTATTCTATGGATTACACCCCGAGCCCCATTCGAGACCTTATCATCCAATTATTAGACGAGCGCTATGAAGGCGTAACGTTTTCCCCTGAAATCATCGAAGCCATCGAGGCTAAAGTAGCCCCTGCCGTGCGCATCCAAGCTGAAGAAACCGTAGTGGAGTTTGTCGCGGACTTCTTCAGTGCGAAGAAGCCTGTCCGCAAGCCTCGCAAACCACGAGCGAAGAAGGCGACCTCCTTACAGCCTGTTATACAAGCACCACAAGGAACTCCTACCGAGCAATCAGAGTCAAAAGAGCCTTCATCAGATCAAGGCGAAGACCTCTCTCTGACGCCTAAGACACCAACCCCTCCTAGTATTTAACCTCCTACACCCCACAATAGTTTAGTATCATGATTCCTAATGTTTTAGCAGAAAGATATGCTTCATCACTCCTCAAAGAGATTTGGTCTGCCGAAGGCCGCATCATTCTCGAAAGGGAGTTCTGGATTGCGGTTATGAAAGCCCAGAAAGAGCTCGGGCTAGAAATACCAGAAGAAGCTATCGAAGCTTACGAAAAAGAAAAGAGGTCGGTAAACCTTGAATCCATCATGGAGCGTGAGCGTGTCACAAGGCACGATGTGAAAGCGCGTATCGAAGAATTCAACGACCTCACAGGACACCAACACGTCCACAAAGGAATGACATCACGAGACTTGACAGAAAATGTCGAGCAGCTCCAAGTCTTCCGCTCCCTCCACATTATCCGTATCAAGGTTCACGCAGCTCTCTTCCGTCTATCGAACCTTGCTGGAAAATGGGGCGAGCAAGTAATCACGGCAAGAACTCACAATGTCGCAGCTCAACAAACAACCTTGGGCAAAAGACTGTCCATGTTTGGAGAGGAAATCCTGCACTCCCTTGAGAACCTAGAGTCTATCTTTGAACGCTATGCAGTCAGAGGGTTAAAAGGTGCAGTGGGAACACAAATGGACCAGATCTCTCTCTTTGATGGAGACACCAAAAAGGCTCTCACTCTAGAAACGGCAATCGCCAAGCACCTTGGGATACCTGAGATTTGGACAAACGTGGGTCAGGTTTATCCTCGCTCAATTGACTTCGAAGTTATTGCGTCATTAAACCAACTTGCGAGTGGGCCTTCATCTTTTGCAAAGACACTCAGACTCATGGCTGGGCACGAAACCGCTTCTGAGGGATTTGCTCCAGGACAAACAGGCTCATCCGCTATGCCTCACAAGATGAACTCTCGTTCATGTGAGCGCGTGAATGGCTTTGCTTCCATTCTGAAAGGTCACCTAGCGATGGCCTCTAGCCTTGCTGGAGATCAATGGAACGAGGGGGATGTCTCATGTTCCGTCGTCAGACGTGTCATGCTTCCTGATGCGTTTTTCGCTATCGATGGACTTCTCGAAACGTTTATCACAATTCTCGATCAAATGGATGCTTACAGCCCTGTAATCGAAAGAGAAAACACCTATTATCGCCCATTCCTCCTCACAACTACAATCATGATGGAGGCCGTAAAAGCTGGTATGGGGAGAGAAGAAGCACACAGCATCATCAAGAAACATGCAGTAGACACCGTGAACGACCTCAGAACGAGCAAAGTCACGACCAACAACCTCTTAGAACGCTTAGCAAATGATGCCCAGATTCCTCTTACCCAAGAGCAGTTGGCGACTATCGAGCGTGAAGGAAAAAATAATGTAGGAATGGCTCATGAGCAAATCTTTAGCTTCATCGAGAAAGTCCACCAAAAACTTGTCAAATGCCCAGAGGCATTAGAACTAAAGGCAGAATCCATCCTTTAATCGGAGCCCCTTCAATTAAAGGGTTTTACACCTTACAATCATCCCTCAAACTTCTTAAGTATTGAGGGAATTGTAAGTGACTACAAAACAAGAGAAAATACGTATTTTCTCTTTTCTTTGAACCTTTCTTAAGGTTTATTGTCTGCTTTATGAAGTTATACAATTCATCACGAAAGCAACATAGTAGACGACACAAAGGGATGACCCTTCTGGAGATTGTCATCGTTCTTGGAATTATCGCATTAATTATGGGTGCCGGTATTAATGCGTTTGGTGGTATTACTGCAGGAGCCCAAGAACAAGCTACACGTTTAAAAATGCAAGGTCTCAAAACACAGCTTGAGTCCTACAAGCTCCTCGGTGGAATGTATCCAACAGAAGCGCAAGGACTGAAGTCGCTTGTCGAGAGGCCAACAGTTTCTCCAGCACCACGTCGTTGGAAGCAACAAATTTCGTCTCTCCCTTTAGACCCATGGAAAAACGAATTTGCCTACAAGTTCCCTGGTAGCAAAGACCGCAGTAGTCCTGAAATCATCTCAAAAGGAGAAGATGGCGAACTAGGAACAGAAGATGACCTTAGCTCACAAGACGAGCTCTAATCCGGGATCTAGAAGCGGAATGTCGCTTCTAGAAGTTGTTGTCGCCCTATTTCTGATGGGGCTTCTCATGTCATTTGGCTTAGTAGCATACAATAATACTGATAAGGACAAAAGCCTCAGAGAGGCTGTAGTCAAGTTTGAGAGCTTAGCGAGCCGTGCACGCTCCTTATCATTCCTGACACAAACCCCTCACCGTATTTGTATCAGTGGCCCATCCACCTTCAAACTCGAAGCTCCCTCAGGTAGCAATGGATCTGGTAGCTATGTGAGTAAGGAGACATACTCCAGCTCAATATCCATTGCCTTACGTAGATGGGGTGCGAGAGATGCAGACTGGCTGACATATGACAGAAAAAATGAAGAACCGAACGTCTACTGGTATTTCTCGCCAACAGGTTTATGTGAACCAGTTTCGATAAGGTTATTAGATGGCAACAATTGGGTAGTCCTCCACATGGATCCCCTAACGGGACGAATCCAAGAAGAGGAAAGCCTCATTCAATAATTAACAAGACCAACACAAGAATTCATGAAAGTATCCAAAAGATGTAAGCATAAGCGCTCTCGACGTGGCTTTGCAATCATGGAAGCTCTCTTGGCTGTAGCCATCTGTGGCTCTATGGCTACAGCCCTTGTGGTCTCAATCCAAAACATCACCAAACTCTCCTTTGAAGCCAAGCGAGAATCGGCGCTCTCACGCATCATCTATAATCGCGTCATGTTTGAAGCCTCTCAGCCTCGAATCCAAGAAGGGAGATCATCAACCCGAGTAGAAGAGTGGGATGTTGAAATCGAAACAGAAATAAGCCCTATAACAGATCTGTTCACCTTTGAAGGCAAAGAAATCTCAGAACTCATTAGAATTATTGTCACAGCCGTGTGGTGGGGCTATGGCGACTCTGAATCCACCTCC
>CAYUKP010000139.1:0-5596 GCA_964445335.1 uncultured Verrucomicrobiales bacterium | reverse complement strand
TAGTTGTCATCAACCGATGCAATCCCACGACAGAATTCGAAAAGGCTAAAGCACTCAGAATCTAAACAATCAATGGCGCCATCTCCATCATTATCAAGCCCATCCTGACAGAGAAGCTCTGTGTTCTCTTCATTTAACACACGAATCATAACATTCGATTCCGTGCAGACAGAAGAGAAGTCTTCCAGACAAATACTATACGTTACGGTATAAGTTCCTGTAGTAGCACTTGCTGGCACCGTAAAGGTTCCATCAGAGTTAAATGTAATCCCTGTAAGTCCGCCATCACTGACAACTGTAGGAGTGGTCACATTATCGTCAGTAGCTTGCGCACCGTCAGCCGTGTCATTACCTAAAATTGATGGTAATGAGGTGTCTCCTGATAAAACGGGAGTAGCGGTATAGTCGTCATCGGTTGATGCTATCGAACGGCAGAATGCAAAACCATCATAACAACTTGAGTCATCACAGTCAATTGCACCATCACAGTCATTATCGACACCGTCTTGACATGCAACTTCTGTATTTTCCTCACATGCTCCCGAAGCCATTAAAGTCTGACAAGCCTCGTCATCACAGTCAATGTCTCCATTCCCATCATTATCAATTCCATCAGCACATGCGAAACAAGAATTTTCACACGCTGTAAAGAACACCTGGAAGGCAATTCCCAAACTTGCTTTTGGACGAGCAAGTGAAAGGGTAATTTCTTTCGTTGGCTCAGATGGAGCAAACGTTAGAGTAATATCTTGGTTCTCACTAGTAGAATAAATCGCCCCATCCACCGTAGTCGCATTGCTACTAAGGGTATCAGGCTGAATAGATAAGTTGGTAATGCTTTCACCTTCCAACCCATCAAAGTCTGTCGCAACAATTCTAAACCCACTTGTTGGAACAGGGAAGGTAAAGGTAATTGTTTCTTCAAGATTTGTTGAGGTCGCATCCTTACCTGAATCCGCCCACAAGAAAGATTCTAGTGGAGAAAACGTCGTGTTATATGCATAACCTGAAGACAGCCCGTGTGGAGAACTCGTCCATGATCCAACACCTCCATTTTCGAACTCAATAGTTCCACTTGATTGAGCTGTTTGAGGGAGGCTATAATATGTATCATTTGTCGCAGCAATACTTCTCGCACAAGGATCCGTATTGTTTTCTACCCTAATCTGAACAGTCGCTTCATCACAAATATCAGGATAAGCCGACAAGCAAATTCTGTAAGTAAAAGTATAGGTTCCATCAGCCGCCGTATCTGGCACTGTAAAGTTACCACCTTGTCCAAGCGTTAATCCTGTAAGACCGCCATCGTCAACAACTGTAATTGCTCCCAAAAGGTTAGCTTGACTAATAGCGTCGCTATCGTTGATCAAATCATTATCCAAAATAGACCCTACACGCTCACCAATTTCGACTGCGGTAGCAGTGTAGTCATCATCGGTTGCTTCGATAGATTTACAAATCCCCGAGCTTTCACAATCAGGGTCAGCACAGTCAATCATGCTATCTCCATCGTTATCAATTCCATCTGTACAAAGCTCTGGACAATCGCCTAATCTAAAACATTCATCATCGGCACAGTCAATAAGGCTGTCACCGTCGTTATCGATACCATCAGTACAGGTAGGTTGTGTATTCTCAGGAATACAAAAATCTACTGGAGAAACAGGGAAGTCTACACACTCATATTGCGTTCTATCAAGCTCTGTCCCGTCACCAAATGCGCCACCGTCATTATGGCCAACATTACAAATAACCGCCTCACTAGAGGTAACATCATATCTAAGGTAAGGAGTAATGTGAGACCCAACAGAAAGAATATTTACGGCCTCATTATCTCCTGTCATTAAGACTGGAGATCTAACCTCTACATCTTCAGCTTCAGCATCAGAAAGGGAATAATATTGGTTACGCCCCATTCCATAAGCCCTTAAGTCAGACCCAATGAAAACAGCCCCATCTGTACAAGGCTTATAGGAACTGTCGAAGTCATTATTTGCATCAATGTATCGTGCTCCTGTCACCCCTGGAATTGTCATCCAGTTTAAAATTTCATCATCATCAGAACCAACTCCAAGCTCTCCGTAGGCATTATGTCCTAATACGTGAATTTGCCCATCACCATCTAATACATAGAATGACCCTTGGCCACCAAGAGCAACTTGAACAAAACCACCACTTAGAGAAGGACTTGCAATCTCTGTCAAGGAAGTCTGAGTTACATCTGAGGATCCATCACCCATATAGGTTGACTTACCCATAGCATAGAACTTCCCGTCACTTCCGTACACAAAAATAGCTTCGAATGCGATTCTAGAGTCTACTGCTGTCACTCCTGAAGGGAGGTCCAACTTCACAAACTCTTCTTCTGTCGAAAGACCAAAGTGGGACGCTTCATCACAAGCCACATAGAGATCTCCAGAGGTTGTCTTAAGTAATAAAGCATAAGACGTTGCCTCTAACGCTAGAACGTCACTGGAAGAAATCCCACTCGGTAGAGTGAGTGGTACCTTCTGAAAGGTCGCATCAACATCAAAAACAACTTGACCATAATTTATACTCTCATTTGCAGCTCCTTGCCCAACTGAGTAAAAATCACCATCATCGAAAAGAAAATACGCTCTCCCCCATGAACTAAGAGCTCCATGTGTCACATTGGAACCAGTAGGCCAAGCAGCAAGAGATCCATAAAGATCATTAATATCTTCATATACCAACTGATCGTTACCTTCACCGTCTAAACCTTCACCAGCGATCAACCATGTCCCATTCACTCTCATCAAAATACCATGGTGAGCTGTTTGTAGGATTGTTGGTGAATATCCATTAAGGTTAGCGTCAGGAACACAATCCTGAGCAGAGGATAAAAGAGGCAAGGAATAAGACACTAAAAATGCAGCAAAGACCTTAAAAATCTTACTTGAGCATCTCTCCTTCCCCCAACGGCAAAGTCTACCAAAGACCTCTTTAAACAAAGAGTCCTCCAATATTCTCACTTTTAGTTGTTGAGTACTATATTTCATTTTCTACTTTAATTCACCCTAACAATGTTAACAGAGTTAAGGTTGGTTACTCCTTATGACACAAGCATATCCATTTATGTCACATGAGATTTTAGATTTAATTTTAAAATCCAGTCTACATTAACACTAAAAATTAGGCAAAAAATCAAGTAAATTTTTCAAAAAAACAAGCTAGCCTTACAAAAAGGACGAAAAAATAAAAGATTACACCAAAAAAACAGACTAATTTCAACAAAAACAGACAAGCCGAAAAAAGCTATTTAAGTAATCCCCTCTCCTTATTTACTCAAAACATCAATAAAGTAAAGAGATTTAAACTTTCTTCTTTTTCACCCTTAATCTCCCACTAAAATGTATCACGATGCATCGTAACAATCACCTTTTCACAAGCCCAGATTACAAAGAAGGTTTAAAAGTCATACTCTTTGCCGTCTTTATAGCATGGGGCATTGAATTATTAGATCACATTCCTTTAATCAACCTTGATAAATTTGGGATTCACCCTCGAAAGTTCAAAAGTCTTTTTGGAATCCTTGCTATGCCTTGGTTGCATGGAAGCTTTGGACACCTAATAGCCAACACCATTCCCTTCATCTCATTAGCTACCCTTGTTTTATTAACGGAAAAAGAGCGCTTTTACCTCACAACATTTAAAATTATCCTCGTTGCAGGACTTGGGACATGGTTGATTGGACGCCCTAACTCTGTACACATTGGAGCGAGTTCGCTCATTTATGGTTACTTTGGGTACTTACTCATGAGATCTTATCTAGAGAAAAAGGTCACTTGGTTCTTACTAGGAGCTTTCTTACTCTACGCTTACGGACACCTTATCTTTGGGATTCTTCCTTCTTGCAAAAAACATATTTCATGGGAAGGGCATTTAGCGGGACTCATCTCAGGCTTATGGATTGCCCGCCTTCTCAAAACAAAAACCAATGACTCCACACTTAGTAAAACCCATCGGACATATTGAGTCTGTCTATCGCGAAAAGTTTGGAACACCTAGACAATCGGGTATCGTATCGTCTGCCAACGCTACACTTCATTTCTACCCCCCTTACAACACTTCAGAAGCGTTTATTGGATTAGAGGAGTTTAGCCACTTGTGGATTTTGGGACAGTTTCATTTAAATCCTCCTTCACCTTTTCGAGCAAAAATCAGACCACCTAAGCTTGGCGGAAAAGAAAAGGTTGGAGTCTATGCATCAAGGTCGCCCTTTAGAGAAAACAGACTCAGTCTCACACTTACCAAAATCGAATCCATTATCACTCAGGGTTCTAGCGTATCTATCCAGGTCTCAGGTGTCGATTTGGTCAACGAAACCCCGTTCTATGATATTAAACCTTACATCCCATATGCTGATAATGCCTCAGATGCAAAAAGTGGATTTTCACAACCATATACTAAAGGTGCTCCAGTTATCCCTCTAACAGCACAATTATTTGATGCGCTCGATGTTACAGAAATCGAACTTATCACTCAAACCTTACAAGCCAATCCCGAACCAGCCTATTGTACGCGAGAAAAAGACTATAAAATGTCAATAAAGGATCTCACTGTTTGTTGGAGATATTCAAATGGAAAAATTCTCATTACAGATGTAAAAGAAAATATTGATATTTAGAGTCTCTTCCATAGAGTCGCACCATATGAAAAGACTTTCGAAGGCGCTTTTACTCTCTATGACAACCCTTACGTTTTACTCTTGTGAATCGAAAGACGACATATCAAAAGGCGAGAGTAATACAAAACATTCTCCTCTGAGCACGGATAGCCTCTTTACTGCAAGTCTAGCGGATGACAGAGAAGCCATCACTAAGCTTATTAGCAAAGGAGTCAATCTACAGCAAGTTGACAGTGATGGCAAAACGGCATTACATATCGCAGCTGAAGCAGGAAAGTTAAATGCTGTAAAGGCATTGATCGAGGGCGGTATCAATATTGACGCCCAAACAAACGAAGGCAAAACCGCATTGATCCTAGCAACAGAGGCTGGAGAAATCGAGACTCTACGACTCCTCCTAAGACAAAATGCTGCGCCTGACATCAAAGACAACAAAGGTTATAGAGCCTTAACTATTGCAGCAGAGGCTGGGAACAATGAAGCAGTAGAAGCCTTAGCGCTCTACTCACGAAACTTCTTAGATGACGCCCTCTTTATGGCTTCTATCAAAGGGCACGGCCAGATGATTGATATTCTCACGAATTATGGAGCATCAGTTTATTCCAGAATTGAAAAAGATGGGAGAACACCTCTCATGCTAGCGGCACAAAATGGACACCAAGACGCTGTCCGAATCCTTCTCGAAAATGGTGCGAATAGATACAGTACAGACGACTCTGGAAAAACCGCAAGTCAATTAGCTATGGAAACAGGAAATGGGCCGATTTCCAAATACCTTGCAGAAAAGCCTTCAGAAAATGAGTTCACTCTTGCAGAAGAAAATTCATCAGCCATCAATGGCGCGGTTCAACAAGTCTTAACCGTAGAACGTAAAAACGCATCTCTTAAAAACTCAGCTGTAGCACAAAATAAACATTACACCTCTCAAGGAAGCACCTCTCAAGGAAG
>CAYUKP010000138.1:0-5601 GCA_964445335.1 uncultured Verrucomicrobiales bacterium | reverse complement strand
AAACTATACTACACATACTGTTCATAAAACAGTAGAAGAAACAGAAGATGATTTTTATGTAGCTACGTGTTCGTATAAAACAATCTGTTATAAAGGTCAGTTAACAACTTTCCAAGTAAGGCCTTACTTCCCAGACTTACAAGATGAAAGAGTAAAGTCTGCAATAGCAGTAGTTCATTCTCGATTTTCTACAAACACATTCCCTAAATGGAAACTAGCTCAACCTTTCCGTTATATTGCTCATAATGGTGAAATTAATACAGTAAGAGGAAATGTAAACTGGATGAAAGCTAGAGAGGCTCTTATGGAGTCTTCAAAGTTTACCAAAGAAGAATTGGAAATGATCATGCCTATTTGCGATCATAGCCAATCTGACTCTGCTAATCTTGATAATGCTGTAGAGCTGTTAGTAATGAGTGGTTATTCCTTACCACAAGTAATGATGATGCTTGTTCCTGAAGCATGGCAAAGTAATCCTGATATGGAGCCTCATAAGAGAGCTTTTTATGAGTATTTTTCTCATATAATGGAGCCATGGGATGGTCCTGCCTCTATCTCTTTTACAGATGGAAAAGTAGTAGGAGCAACTTTAGATAGAAATGGATTACGTCCATCAAGATATTGTATTACAAAGGACGATAAATTGATTTTAGCATCCGAAGCAGGAGTTTTAGAAACAAACCCAGCTGAGGTTATTAAAAGAGGTAGGTTACAACCAGGAAAAATATTTGTTGTTGATCTTGAGGTAGGAAAAATTATTGGTGATGATGAGCTAAAAGAAGATATTTGTAATCAAAAACCATATGCAGATTGGCTAGAAAAAGGAAGAAAAACCTTAAATGACTTTGCTGAAGCCGAAAGCAGACCTTCTGATTTTGACGATGAAACTTTGCTAAACAGACAGCAAGCATTTGGTTACACATCAGAAGACTTAAAGGTAGTAATTGGTCAATTATCTGTACAGGGAAAAGAACCGTTAGGTTCTATGGGTATAGATTCTCCATTACCTATTCTTTCTGACCATGCCCAACACTTATCACATTATTTTAAGCAGTTATTTGCACAAGTAACAAACCCTCCTATTGATCCTATTAGAGAGAAAATGGTAATGTCTCTTTATATCAATTTAGGAAGATCGAATAATTTATTAACTCCAGAGGCAAATGATTGTCAAAAAATTCATTTAGATAATCCTCTATTATCTAATGATGATATGGCAAAAATTAGGTCATTTAACAAAGCTCCTTTTGTTGTAAAAACATTAGATACTTTGTTTGATGCTAGTGGAAATGATGGTGACTTAGAAAAAGCGATACTTCTTTTGCAAAAAGAAGCAGTAAAAGCAGCAAAAGAAGGAGCAACTATCTTAATATTATCAGATAGAAATGTGGACGCTAAAAATGCTCCAATACCATCATTATTGGCTACTGGAGCAGTACACCATGCCTTAATAAAGGAAGGAGTAAGAAATTATACAAGTATCGTAGTAGAATCGGGAGATGTAAGAGAAACACATCATGTAGCAACATTAGTAGGTTACGGTGCTCATGCTGTGAACCCATATTTGGCTTTCGAAACCATCAAAGGATTACTAAGATCAAACTTAATTGATGATAAGAAATGGGAGTATACTCAATTAAGAGAAAACTTTATTAAAGGTATTTCAGCAGGAATGTTGAAGATTTTCTCTAAAATGGGAATTTCAACAATACAATCATATCACGGAGCTCAAATATTTGAAGCTTTAGGAATAGAAAGTTCAGTAATTGATGTCTGTTTCGCAGGAACAGTTTCTAGGGTTGGAGGCCTTACTTTTGATGGAATCGCTAAAGAAGCACTGATAAAGCATGAGTTAGCATTTCCAAAAACAACGTCAAGTAGTGATAGATTAGAGGTAGGTGGAGTATATCAGTGGAAGCGAAGAGGTGAGTACCATTTATTCAATCCAGAAAGCATCCATTATTTACAGCAATCTACAAAAACCAATAACTATCAATTGTATAAGAAATATGCAAAAGTTATTGACGACCAAACAAAGAAAGCGGCAACCTTAAGAGGTTTATTAAAGATAAAAAAAGGAAAAGCAATTCCTTTGAATGAAGTAGAACCAGTAGAAGCGATATTTAAAAGGTTTGCCACTGGAGCTATGTCTTTTGGTTCAATATCTCATGAAGCTCACTCTACATTAGCTATTGCAATGAACAGAATTGGCGGTAAGAGTAATAGTGGTGAGGGAGGAGAAGATCCAGTAAGGTTCAAAAAGAAAGAAAATGGAGATTGGGAACGATCAGCAATTAAGCAGGTAGCTTCTGGAAGATTTGGAGTAACAAGCTATTATTTAACAAATGCTGATGAAATCCAGATCAAAATGGCACAAGGTGCAAAGCCAGGAGAAGGAGGTCAACTTCCAGGTCATAAAGTAGATGAATGGATAGGTAGAACAAGACACTCAACCCCAGGTGTAGGCTTAATTTCTCCGCCACCTCACCATGATATTTATTCTATTGAAGATTTAGCACAGCTTATCTCTGATTTGAAAAATGCCAATAGAGAGGCAAGAATTAATGTGAAGTTAGTTTCTGAAGCAGGTGTAGGTACTATTGCAGCAGGAGTAACAAAAGCACATGCCGATGTTGTATTAATAGCTGGTCACGATGGGGGTACTGGTGCTTCGCCTATAAGTTCAATCAGACATGCAGGTTTACCGTGGGAACTGGGTCTCTCCGAAGCACATCAGACCTTAGTAAGAAATAAACTAAGAAGCAGAATTGTACTTCAAGCGGATGGTCAGATGAAAACAGGTAGAGACTTAGCAATAGCTACTCTTTTAGGTGCTGAAGAATGGGGAGTTGCAACAGCTGCCTTGGTAGTTGAAGGTTGTATTATGATGAGAAAGTGTCATCTAAATACATGTCCTGTTGGTATAGCTACTCAAAACCCTGAATTAAGAAAACGATTTGCAGGTAATGCTGACCATGTAGTAAACTATTTCCATTTCTTAGCTCAAGATTTAAGAGAAACGATGGCTAGTTTGGGCTACAGAACCATTGAAGAAATGGTAGGTCAGGTGCAAAATTTAGAGATGAGAGATGATATTGACAATTGGAAATACCAAAATCTTGATCTCAGCAAGATATTATATAAAGAACCTGCTGCTGAAGGTGTGAGAATCTACAACTGTGAAAAGCAAGATCATGGAATTGAACAACAGCTTGATTGGCAATTGGTTGATTCTGCTCGTCCAGCGATACAAAGTAAAGTTCCAGTACAAGGAAGTTTTAGAGTAATCAATACTGATCGCTCTGTAGGAACAATACTATCTAACGAGATTTCTAAGAAGTATGAGGCTGCAGCACTTCCTGAAGATACAATTAACTATTTATTTAAAGGATCTGCGGGACAAAGTTTTGGTGCTTTCTTAGCGAAGGGAGTAACACTTACTTTGGAAGGTGAAACCAATGATTACCTAGGTAAAGGTCTTTCTGGAGGGAAGATAATAGTTAAACCACATAATGAGACTATTTACACTCCTTCTGAAAATATGATTGCAGGAAATGTAGCTTTCTATGGTGCAACTTCTGGGCATGCTTACATAAGAGGGATGGCAGGTGAGCGTTTTTGTGTAAGAAACTCTGGAGTAAAAACAGTGGTTGAAGGCATTGGAGATCATGGTTGTGAATATATGACTGGTGGTGTTGCAATAATACTAGGTGAAACAGGACGTAACTTTGCTGCGGGTATGAGTGGTGGCTATGCTTATATCTATGATGTTAATAACACTTTTATAGATAAGTGTAATAAAGAAATGGTTGACCTTGACCCAATAGATAGAGAAGATAGTACTGAGCTTAGAACTCAAATTGAAAAACATTTAAAATATACTCAAAGTGATGTAGCTCAAGCAATTCTTGAAAATTGGGACAATGAGGTAAATAATTTTATTAAAGTAATGCCTAGAGATTATAAAAGGGTTTTACTTGAGAGAAAGTTAAAAGCAGCAGAAAAAGAAGAGTTAAAAAAACAAGAAACAGAAATTCATGGGTAAGCCAACAGGATTCTTAGAATATAACAGAGAACTTCCAGGGGCAAAAGCTCCTAAGGAAAGAATAAAAGACTACAAAGAGTTTGTAGAACCAACCTCTGATAGTTTAATCGGTGAGCAGTCTGCTAGATGTATGGACTGTGGTGTTCCATTTTGCCATAATGGATGTCCTTTAGGGAATATTATTCCAGAGTTTAATGATGCTGTTTATCAACAGAATTGGAAAGATGCAGTAGATATTTTACATTCTACTAATAACTTTCCTGAATTTACAGGTAGAATATGTCCTGCGCCTTGTGAGTCTGCATGTGTTTTAGGGATTAACCAACCACCTGTAGCAATAGAGCTAATTGAAAAAACGATTGTAGAAAAAGCCTATGAATTAGGATATATTCAACCACAAGTTCCCCAAAAAAGAACAGGCAAAAAAGTGGCAGTTGTTGGTTCAGGACCTGCAGGATTAGCTGCTGCTGATCAATTGAATAAAGTAGGTCATCAAGTTACTGTATTTGAAAGGGCTGAAGAAATTGGTGGATTATTGCGTTTTGGTATTCCAGATTTTAAGTTAGACAAATCTGTCGTTCAAAGACGTGTTGAAATCATGGAAAAATCTGGTATTGTTTTCAAAACTAATACCAATATAGGTAAAGATATTCCTGCAAAGCAATTAGAGAATGATTATGATGCTGTAATACTTGCTGGTGGTTCTACTACCCCTAGGGATGTACCTATCAAAGGAAGAGATTTGAAGGGTGTACATTTTGCTATGGATTTCTTATCGCAGAATAACGCAAGAGTAGCAGGAAAAAAAGATCTTAAAAATCATAAAGGAGAAGAAGTAGAAGAAGTGTTGGCAACTAATAAAGATGTTTTGGTTATTGGTGGTGGAGATACTGGTTCTGATTGTGTTGGGACTTCAAACCGTCATGGGGCTACTTCTATTACTCAAATAGAGTTATTAGAAATGCCTCCACTTGAAAGGTCTGAATCTACCCCTTGGCCTCTTTGGCCTTTAAAAATGAGAACTTCTTCTTCTCATGAAGAAGGTGTAGAAAGAAGATGGGCTATTTTTACCAAAGAGTTTGTTGGAGACGAAAATAACAACTTGACTGGAGCTAAGGTATGTGATATGGGTTGGAGCGAGCCTCAACCAGGAAAAAAACCTCATTGGGAAGTTATAGAAGAAACAGAAAGGATTATACCTTGTAACTTAGCTTTGTTAGCTATTGGTTTCTTACATCCTGATAAAGCAGGGATGTTAGAAGAGTTAAAGCTTGAATTGGATGAAAGAGGAAATGTCAAGTGTGATGAAAACTACAAAACTTCTAATGAAAAGGTATTTGCTGCTGGAGATATGAGAAGAGGGCAATCTTTGGTTGTTTGGGCAATTAGTGAAGGAAGAGAATGTGCTAGAAATGTTGATCAGTATCTTATGGGTGAAACTATTCTAGAAGCAAAAGATCATTCTTTCTTTGAGGTTACTCACGCAAAATAAAACATTAATTCAACCCAAACTATGCATTAGAATTCGTTATGAGAAGTTAAATAGCAACCTGCCT
>CAYUKP010000137.1:0-5619 GCA_964445335.1 uncultured Verrucomicrobiales bacterium | reverse complement strand
ATTTTAATACAAAAGTATGTCACGAAATCTTATTATTCTCTGTATAGCCCTCTCTTTAGGGAGTTTTTTTCTCGGCATATTTGTGAAGAGCTCTTCTAGTGATTCTGTTGCCAAACCAGATCAAGAAATCAACTATAAGCAAAAGAACTCCTCTAGCAAAGCCGAGCGACTTGATGAGACGAAGTTAACTAGGGAAGAGCGCTTGGCACAATCAAAAGCAGAGCTAAAGAAACTTTTAATCTCCCCCTTCGTTAAGAGCGACGAATCTCTTTACGATCTATTAGAAGAAAACCCCGAACTTCTGGAGTATTTAAAGCAGAATTATGCAGACATTTTACCTGAACTCAATCTCGGACGAAATATTGAAAGCGCCGCCGTTTTTGAACTATTTGAAATTCTAGGCCATGATGATAACCAACAAGAGTTTTATAATGAATTATTAGAAAAGAGACCTGATATCGCGATTCATGACCAACTGGTTCAAGGACTGGTGGAAAGCTTCGATAACTTAGAAGATAAGATCGACTTTATGGCACAACTAAAGGATGATAATATCTTCTATATCACAGACTTATCGGAATTAGAATCTCCCGAGGCCTTTACAGACACCTTTGCTAAGTTGGGTGAGAAAGTGGAAGATGGAAAAACCGTATTTGATGTATTACCTGTCAACTACTTCAAGGAATGGGTGAAGCACGACTTGCAAGGAGCAACAGAAGCGCTAGCAAATGACGGTGTAAGGGCGGGTGATTTCAACGAATTTGTCGACTCTTACATTCAGAGGGAATCCGTTGATGATGTCGTGGCCACCCTCTTAGAAATGTATGACTCTCAGGAATACCATAGTGGCTACGTCGCCAGTGGAATGGAGCGCGCCCTTTATAGGCAACCCCAAGCAACGAGAGAAGCTATTGAGCGTTTAGAAAGCAGCACTCACCAAGAGATTGCTACCAAAATGATTGAAATGGTGGAAAATGATGCAAACTTAAGCGAAGGGTTTGATCCAAACAAGGACTACAAAATGGAAAACCCGATGTATAGAGCTGCTAGGTACCAGCTTGGGCCAACAAACTTCTCAGAACAATAAGCTCTTTTGCATTCAGTGTTGGAGTGTCTTTTAAATGAGCGTGATAAAAGCAACGGGAGACATATATCATAAGAGCTTTAAAAGTCATCTTTCTGACACCTCTATTCTCTAAAATATCTCTCCCATGTGGAATTTCTTTCACCGCTCTCTGCAGCAAGGGGTCATTACGTTTGCTCTCCTGATCTCCTCACCTCTTCTCGCAAGCCAAACCGCACTCTTGATTGATGCCGATACGGCTAATGAAATAGATGACCTGTTTGCCATCGTCAGAGCAGTCAGGGCTCCCGAATTTAACCTAGTAGGGGTATCGGCAGCCCAGTTTCACACCTCTCCTTATGCTAGTCAGGCAACGGCAGAGGAGAGTCTAAGACTCAATCGAGAGCTGATGAAGCACCTGAATTGTTCTGACGTCCCCCTCACCCTAGGCAGTAATCTTCCGTTGCAGGACATAAATTCAGCACAGGACTCGGAAGCCGCTCAGTTTATCATAAGTCAAGCGCATCAGTCTCCTACTCCGCTCCACCTCGTCATCTTAGGTTCAGCTACCAATGTAGCGTCTGCTCTCTTACTCGACCCCTCCATTGCGTCAAAAATCAAGGTCTTTTACCTAGGGTTTTGGCACAACATTACGGAAGGAACCTTTAGCCAGCAGGAATTTAACTCACGCAATGACCCCCTCGCAGTGCAAATGCTCCTAGACCACCCCACTCTAGACCTTACGGTCATGACTGCTACAACATCTCAACACCTCGTCTTTCATAAAACCAAAGCTCAAAAACAGCTAGCACCTCTTACAGGAATTGGAGCTCATCTGATGCAGCGATGGAACACCTATAAGAGATGGTGGACAGATAAAGACCCTAACCAAACTCAATGGACAATGTGGGATGTAGCCTTGATTTCAGCTCTCGCCCACCCTGAATGGGCGCAGATAAAAGAGGTTCCCTCTCCCTCAAAGCACATCGCACGCACCATCAAGGTCTTTACACACATTGACTCCACAAAAATGGAAGCTGACTTTTGGGAGCATTTGAGAACCTTGCGAAATGGCATGTGAGACATACCTAGCACATAACTCATAAGCTTTTTATAACAACTTTAGTAAATTCGATGCAAGCCCTCGGTACTGTTGAGAAATCTTATCAAAAGATATTTTATACTGGCCACGAGGGTTACTAATAATATCAATAGTTGCTCCTGTAGGCTTATAGATATTACATAAATCTTGCGTCAAATTAATTACAGGAACACCCGCCTTTTCAGAGATCCCTCTGAGTTGAGGCGTAAAATCACAACAAATTTCTGCAACAAAAGGTGGTTTATCAGGAAAGATACTCTTAAAATCCTCTGCAGAAACAGCCTTTCCGATCCCTAACATCCATTGCTGAAAGGGCAAGGCTCTAGAGTTTAGAGTCTTAATCCAATCTGTTGTAGATGCCGAAAAATCGGACTTATTACTCCCTCCAGAATACCTTTTAGCCATTTGTACCACGACACCCAAAAACTTCACTTGATCTCTAAATCCAGTAATCCAACTAAACTGTTGATTCCACGCTTGAAATATGGATTGTAAATTATCTATAGCCTGTAGAGAGAAAAAGGAAGGCGCTACCGGAGTGATCAAATAATGGCTTAGCCTTACCAAAACAGCAGTAATGGCACTCCCCGCACTAGGAGGCGTATCAATAAAAATCGCATCATACTGCTGTGATAAGTTTCGAAAGTATTCTTGAACCCTCAAGACTTGGCTGGCTTGAATAGAACTCCTTGTCGCAATCGCCAAACTCATATCCACCTCTAGAGTCGCTAATTCAACCGCACCTCTGAGAATACTGACTGAACCATCCCCCTCATTTTTCTTCGCAAAATTATGATTATTCAGAGGTACTGCACTCATAGCAGAGGTGATCACCTCTGAAATCGACAAAGTAGGTTCAATAGTTTCCGCCCATTCTGTTTGATTATGCTCAAAGGCACTGTTTTCCGAAATTGCATATTCCACACTGTCTGACAGCCCAAAATATGCAGCCGTAAGATTCATTTGTGGATCAGCATCTACAAAGAGAATGTTTTTGCCACTTTGGGCCATTGCCACTCCAATATTATGAATAAGAGTGGTCTTCCCTACGCCCCCTTTATGGTTAAACACTGAGAATATCTTGCCCATAATCGTGTTATAATGAGTAATGCAGGATTAACAAGAGGAAGAGAGTTTTTTCTGTCAACTCTCTTTGCATGGAAGCCTCACGGCTTAATTCACTAATCCGCTCCTCAAACCATCTGTCACATCGAGAGTCTGTCAACAATATCCCTCATCTCAGCTTCCTTCTCCTCAATGAGTTCAACCAATCGCAATTGATTTCTCGCACGTTCAAGGTTTTGTGTCTCACGAGCCACCCGGAAGTAACGATCGCCTTTGAGGTAATCAGTGAGAAACCGCATTGCCAACTCTAACGTAATAACTTTAGCAGAATCTACGAGATGCAGAACCTCCACCTCTGTTAAGGTATCTTGAGCCGCCTCTAAGTAGCCTTTTGTGAGAGCCTCAAAGATTTCGAGATCACATGTCACCTCGGCCTCAGAAGCGTCTTCTGGCACAGTATTCACCGAGGTTCGCACTAAGTCTCCAAAGTCATACAACACCGTTCCAGGCATCACCGTATCGAGATCAATCACGCAAACAGCCTTGCCTGTGGCCTTATCAAACAGAACATTGGAAACCTTAGTGTCATTATGAGTAGTTCGAAGAGGGAGCTCTCCAGCCTCTCTAAGATCTTCAATCAAGTCAATAACCTCTCGGCGCTCTTTGATAAACTCCATCTGTCGCGTCACAATTCCCGCGCGATCCGCTGTATTTTGAGCGCATGCCTCTTCTAAGGCTCGTAGACGACTAGGAGTGTGATGAAAGTTAGGGATTATTTCATGTAACTGGCTCGCATCTAGACCTTCAAGCTGGGAAAGGAAGTGACCAAACGCTCTGCCTGCTTCTTCCGCTTGGGTCAAAGACTGTACTGTTTCATGCCCCACACATTCAGCGAGATAGTTAAACGCCCGCCACAGCCCTCCCTGACCATCTAAAATGTAGGATGCACCATCTATCGTAAACTCCAGGTTCAGGTTACGTCCCTGAGGTACAACTTGCTTGAGATGCTTCGTCACCAGCTTCACATTCTCCATGACAAGCTCTGGTTTATTAAAGACTGCCGTATTCACTCGTTGGAAGACCAGGCGCTCCGCACCTTGAGGTGATGTAATATGTAGAAGATACGTTGCATTGATCAGCCCTCCATGCAGTTGCTGAAATGAGGCCAACTCACCCTCTGCAACATACTGAGGCACCAGCTTCTGTAAGATTTTTTCGTGACTCATACCAACAGTCTTTTAATACGTTTTATCACTTCTCAACGCCTCAATCCTCGTGAGCACTGGTGGGTGAGAGTATTCGAGAAAGACAAGCAAAGGGTGAGGCGTTAAGTTCGAGAGGTTTTGTGCAGAGAGTTTCTTCAATGCGCTAATCAAGTGGTCTGGGGTTCCTTGGTGAACTTTGGCGAAGTGATCCGCCTCAAACTCGTGCTTACGTGACCACAGGTTCATCGCCAAACCGATCAAAAAAGAGACGGGTTGAAAGAGGATGCTAAACAAAGCTAAGCCCACATATAAAGGCTGTCTATCCTCAAAGAGAAAGGCCTCATAAATGGCTTCACTCATAGGGGCATTGGGAGTCGTAAAGAGTCCGATTAAATAAAAGATTATCGCTGTTTGAAAGATAGATAAAACCATACGTTGCACGATATGCTTGCGCTTAAAGTGTCCGATCTCGTGCGCTAAAACTCCCACGAGCTCTTCCTTGGTTTGTTCCTCAATAAGGGTGTCATAGAGAGCGATTTTTTTACGTTTCCCAAACCCTGTAAAGAAGGCGTTGGCCTTAGTCGAACGCTTGGACCCATCGATGACAAATAACTCGGTTAAAGGAAATTCACATTTCTTTGCCATTGCATGAATTGCATCTTTCAGCTCACCTTCTTCTAAAGGTGTAAATTTATTAAATAGTGGCATAATATACGTCGGAGCCAAATAGGTTAAGAGCAGAGAAACTACAGTGATCGAAATCCATGCCCATAACCATGCATGGGCTACAGAAGTAAAAATCCACAAGAGAAGAGCTAAAATCGGCCCACCCAATACCACCGTCAACACGAGAGACTTCACCTGATCTGAAATAAAAGTCGCAGGTGTCGTCTTGTTAAACCCAAACTTCTTTTCCAAAACAAATGTCGAATATACAGAAAACGGCAACCCCATGAAAAGTTGCCCCGCAAATAGTAAACCGAAGTAAGCCAAACCTGTCCAAATCGAACCTAATCCAAACCCAACTACCAAGTCATCCAACCAGACAAACCCTCCACACAGCCAAAACGCCAGGAGAGCAAACAGCCCCAAGGTCGCTGAAAAGATGTGAAACTTAGAATTAGCCTGCGTATAACGTTGAGACTTCTCATACTTTTCTTCATCAAAGACATCAGAAAACTCCT
>CAYUKP010000136.1:0-5623 GCA_964445335.1 uncultured Verrucomicrobiales bacterium | reverse complement strand
TTTATAATCATTCCAATCGTCTTGAGTAGCATGAAATTCGTTAAGTAATGATTGGTTTACTGATGAAATAAAGTTTTTCAATTAAATATCTAGGTTAATGTTTTAGAATAAGGCTCTTACGAAAAGATATGTGTAAATTATAAAATTGACTTTAAATGAAGATTATGCATAAATAATCCTGTAAATTCTACTATATAATATTATGTTCAAACCTATTTTCAAAGAGATGTTTCATCCAAGCAAGGCAGCTATAATTTCTTCCCTGAAGCGCTCGGACGGCCTGCCTGTCTCTGAAGTCGCTAAAGAAGTAGAAATGAGTTATATGGGAGTCAAACAACATTGTATTAATCTTGAGAAAATGGGTTTTGTGGAAAGCTGGAGAGTCCCTCGCAAGGATGTAGGCCGTCCAGAAAAGCTATATCGATTAACAGATAAAGCAAACAGTCTTTTTCCTGTTGCAGGTGCTGAAGTTACAATTGACCTTCTGGAAAATGCAAAATCACTTTTCGGAGAAGACGCTCCTGAAAAATTACTTCTTAACTATTTCGAAAAGAAGAAAGCAACATGGAAGCTATTGATAGAAAATGAACAGACTCTCGAAGAGAAGGTTGCTAAATTTTCAAGTCTGCGTGAAGAGGATGGTTTCTTCAACTCAATCTCAGTTGACGAAAATAATGACTTAGTAATCAAAGAGTATCACAACCCCATGCATTCGATTTATGAACTATACCCTCAGGCTCAAAATTATGAACTTGAAATGATCGAAGATCTTCTTGATACAAAAGTAAGACGAAATGTATTCTCTGGTCCTCATGGTCAACAACAAAGTATTTTTGAAATTGCTAAGCTTAAAGTTGCTTAATCCAGTCTTATAAATAGGCATCCAACACAATAAAAGCGTGATGAATTACTCATTACGCTTTTATTGTGTCTACTTACAAATCTCTATATTATAATGCATCTTGCTACTCCTAAAAAGCTTGCGATAACAATGGGAGACCCTGCTGGGATAGGTCCTGAGTTATGCTTGCGAATCTGCTCCGAATATCCTCAGAATAATATCTCATATATTATTTATGGAAATCGAAACGTCTTGTCAAAAGTCGCAACTGCCACAAACCTTTCAATGGAGGATATTGATATAGTAGACATTCCTATTGAGAAAGTAGAAGATATTACCTCAGGAAAGGTTCAACCCAATTGTGGCCAAGCTTCTTATGATTTTTTGACACGTGCTATTAGTGACTGTTTGCAAAATAAAGTAGATGCGATTGTCACATGCCCTCTTAATAAAGCTGCTTTAGAAGCTGCTGGGATAAAATATCCCGGCCATACAGAAATTCTAATAGAACAGACAAAAACTGAACAGCATGCTATGATGCTAACAAGTCCAGAAATGAGTTGTTCTCTTGTAACAACACATATTGGAATAGTAGATATTCCTAAGGCTTTAACAACTGCGCGCATAATACAGGTCGCTAAACTTACTCGAAAAGTTTTAGAAAAAAGGCTAAAAAAAGAACCTACACTAGCAGTTTTAGGTCTTAACCCTCATGCTGGAGAAGGTGGACTCTTTGGGGAATACGAAGAAGAAAACATTATACAACCTGCCATTACTCAATTAAAGAGTGAGGGGGCGACCATTCTAGGTCCCCTTTCCCCGGATACGGCATTTTTACCTAATATACGCTCTAAAGTTGATGGCTACATATGTATGTACCATGATCAGGGACTCATTCCATTGAAAACTCTTTCCTTTGATGAAGGCGTAAACGTAACACTAGGTTTACCTATTATCAGAACTTCTGTAGATCACGGAACAGCATATGACATTGCATGGACCGGTAAAGCTAGTGTTGAGAGCCTGTGCCATGCAGTGGATTACGCACTTTCACTCATTGGCTAATCCTTTAGAATACAGATTCAAGCTTCTGCACTTCTAGTGATCGAGAAAACAAAACGCAGACACAATTATTATTTTTCCACTTTGCCACAGAAAAACCCGTCTTGCAGCATTTTTTGCACCCTCCTTTGACTTTAGCCAAGGGAGGGAGGTTGGCATACTTTTGCTCTGTTTGGCTTGAATGGTAAACAACTAAATGTAAGACTCCATAGTCTTTGGAATCAAAACACATTAATGTTGCACTTTCTCCATCAACAAGAAGAGGCTTGCATCCTATAATTGTTTGAGTTTTTAAGTAGGTTGGAAGCTCTGTTAACTCAACTAAACTATGAGAATCTCTATTAAAAGATGCATTTTTTAGATGTCCTAAAGGTTTGTTGCTAGTTTGTAAGTCTCCTTTTTGAAAGGCCTTATCCAAGTCAATTAAAAGAGAATGGCTTTCTAAAGCTAACTTAGGAGACTTATCAACCTTAGACATAAGCCCTCCAAGGTGAATAGAGATGATTATAACTGCGGCTACGGATAAAGGGTATAAAAGCTTTCTAAAGCCCACTTGCAACGCATTACCTTCTTTATAAGATTTCGGATGTTTTTGTTGAACAGCTACCGCAGATAAGATTGTCGTTTTAAGTTGTTTAGGCGGTTGAATAAGAGCGAGCGAATCTATCATGAATTCATCTTCAGGAATAAGATCTATACCCTCCTTCTTATCAGAAGACTTAACAGGAAGCTTACTGTGCTGCTTAACACATTGTGGAACATCTATAGAGTACAATGCTTCAGAAAATAGTGAATCGAAGCTTCTCGACTCAGCAAACCATTGACCTAATTCTTGATCTATTAATGTGAGTTGTAAAGCCTCCTGCAATTTTTCGTCTGCAATATCAGCTCCGTTAGGTCTATAGTTACACAACAATAGTTTTGCCTCATCCCTATCCATTGTTCCCTCCTATTTTCTTGATTTGTATTACTTTATTATGACTCCCTTCCTTTTTTGAGTGAAAAGCAGTTTTCAACAACTCTTTACCTCTTGAAATTCGAGACATGACTGTCCCAATTGGTATATCAAGTATTTCCGCAATCTCCTTATAACTGTGTTGCTGTAAGAAAAATAAGACTAAAGGCGCTTTAAAAATTTCATCTAAGGTTCCCAAAAGATAAACTGCATACTTTCCATCCAACAATCTTTCATTATCTACAGCTGGGGCGGGCAAGGAATATTCTAATTCACTAATATCATCCCCTATAAATTTTTTACCTTTTTTAGATAGGCGAAGGTACTCTCTATAGAGAGTTGTAAAAAGCCATGTTTTGGCTTTACTTTTATCTTTGAGTTGGTGCCCTTTTTCGGCCCAAATACAAAAAGCTTGTTGGACTAAATCGGACGCTATATCGGGACTCTTGCAAAGAGAATACCCAAAGCGATAAAGCGCTTCATAATGCATTTCTACTAGTTCTTCAAATGTTTCCATAACCCTTTTTCTTTTATTATGAGGTCTTACCCTTTTATTTTATTCCCTGTAACTACCTTTAATCTAGGTAGGTAGATTAAATAGAAATACTTTCGAACAACTAATAAAAAAGGTATACCTCTAATTAAGGTATACCTTTTCAAATGAATATATATTGAAAAATTATCTAGAGTAAAGTTCTACAACAAGTTGAACATTTACTTGTGAATCAATATCATCAGGTTCTGGAAGTCTTACAACTTTACCTGAGAGAATAGAACGATCTACAGAGATCCAATCCTTAACAGGGCGAGCTTGTGTTAAATCAAGCATTCTCATTCCAAGTTGCTGAGAAGAAGCCTTTTGGCTCACTTTAATCTCGTCTCCAGGTTTTACTTGGTAACTCGGAATATCCACTTTTTTGCCATTAACCAAAACGTGCCCGTGGTTTACAAACTGTCTCGCAGCCTGTCTAGTATTACCTAAACCTAAACGGTAACATACGTTATCTAATCTGGTTTCAAGAAGACGTAGAAGTGTATCGCCAGTTACTCCAGTTTGGCGTGTAGCCTCGTGGTAGTACGAACGGAACTGCTTTTCTAATACACCATATGAGAGCTTTAATTTTTGCTTCTCAGCTAATGCGATAGAGTAATCTGATTTTTTCTTACGTCCAGCTCTGAGACCATGAGGTCCCGGAGGGTAGTTACGGCGTTCTAGAGCTTTGGATGGCCCAAATAAAGGGATTCCAAAACGGCGGTTAATTTTGTCTTTAGGTCCGATGAAGCGTGCCATGAGATTTGTATTTTATTAAAAATTTATTGTGTAAATGTTGAGTATTATACGCGACGAGCTTTTTTAGGACGACATCCGTTATGCGGCACAGGAGTTACATCCTTGATGCACGAAACTGTGATTCCAACACTCTGAACAGCTCTAGCAGCAGATTCTCTGCCTTGCCCTGGCCCTTTGACTCTAATTTCAGCTTCTTTGAGACCGTGCCCCATTGCTTGACGACATGCATCTTGTGAAACCACTTGACCAGCATATGAAGTAGATTTTCTGGATCCTTTAAAGCCCATTTTTCCGGCGGAAGACCAACCAATCACATTGCCTACCTCATCACTAACACTTACAATAGTATTATTGAAAGTAGCAGAAATATTTACAATCCCCTTACTTACATTCTTACTACCTTTTGCTTTGAAGACCTTTACTTTGTCTGGATCTTCTTCTCCTAGAATCTCAGCAAAGATGTCTTTTTTCTTCTCAGGCTTCGGTGCTTCTTCTTTTGTTTCGACAGCCTCTGCTACTTCTGTTGTCTCTACTGCATCTTCTACAGCAGGAGCTACTTGCTCCTCAACGTTTTCTTCGTTGGTATTATTTTCTGACATATTGTTTCTATTGTTTAAAACTCTTATTTACGTCCACCTACAGTCTTTTTCTTACCTTTACGTGTACGAGCGTTTGTTTTAGTACGCTGACCTCGAACAGGAAGACTACGTCTGTGACGTAACCCACGATAACATTGAATTGTTTGTAAACGCTTCAATGCTGATGTTCTTTCACGTCGAAGGTCACCTTCGATAACAAGATTCTCGCTTTGAATAACAGCTGCTAATTTAGCAAGTTGTTCTTCTGTGAGTTGTCCAGTACGTGTGTCAGGATCAACTCCTGCTTGTTCAAGTATGCGTGACGATGTAACGCGTCCAATTCCATATATGTAAGGAAGAGACGCCTCAATGCGTTTTTCATTGGGGATTTCTATACCGAATAAACGTGCCATAATTTCATGTGATTTCTTGAGACTTTACGCCTAAAAGAGTATTACGTTTATGGCTTATTTTTTTTTAAGCAAGACTAATTTTATCTATTTGCCCAAGCTTTTTGGCTATTTTAATATTTTTTATTATAGATTTTTTTAAAGTTGCATCCACCCTTAAATCTAAACTTACCTATAAGTTTACGATAGAAAATAAGTTATGAAGATTATTGCGGGCAAATGGAAAGGGAAAAACATCCAAGTTCCAAATAAAGGGACCAGGCCAACTATGGATAAAACGCGCCAAGCAATATTCAACATTTTAAGTAATGTGATTGAAGGTGCTAATGTTTTAGATTTATTTGCAGGATCTGGCGCACTATCACTTGAAGCCATTAGCAGAGGAGCTACGCAAGCTACAGCTATCGAAGTTGATCAAAATGCATGCAAAATCATTCGACATAACATATCTGAAATAGGCGCTTCAAATATCACAATAATTGAAGC
>CAYUKP010000135.1:3376-5649 GCA_964445335.1 uncultured Verrucomicrobiales bacterium | reverse complement strand
CTACTTAGCGAACTTTACAAGGCTCTGAAATAAAAAGATGTGACACCTTGATGCCAAAGAGCATTAAAGAAGTCCAAAATATCTACTTATCCCCTTAGAAATTGCGATGTACAAATCGGTAAAAATTTCACCTAAACCCAGTTTGTCGGAAATTTTTTCTGCATTTTCATTTATTTGAAAGCGCCGTTTTTAGGGTTTTATTTTTAATGTTAACGTAAGTCTCTTTTATTAAATGGTTTATGTGTGTGGGGTGATATTTGGCACACCTAAAGCATTACTAATAATGAATCAAATACACCATGACAGCTACTCAAAACAACTCACGTAACATCATCATTCTTTCTCAAAATGTTAACCACGCAACAAAAGTTGCTAACCATTTGTGCAAAGAGTATGGATTTATAAGAGCTCGTATTAATTCACAGAAAGCTTCTGCTGATAAATACATTGTTTCTATCTGTTCTGAAATCGTTGATTACGACAGACTTAACAAGTTTGGTTATATCGTAGATCTCGCTTCTCAAGATCAACAAGATTATGAGCTTGCTGCTGGAAACATTTTCGACATGGCTTGCGACCACTTTATGAGTGAAGTATCAGTTGAAGAAGTTTCAAAAATTTGTGCATAAAGCATAATTTTAACACTGTTTATTTCTAATTTCTATTTGTAAAAAAGTGATCAAATTTTATTTGGTCACTTTTTTGTGTACCATAGTCGCGCCTTTCAGATATCCCATAAAAATAAAAAACCCCTTGCTCTACAATAGAAACAAGGGGTGCTTTCAAAAAAACGTTTAATTACGCCTCTAGCTCTGCGATGTAGCGCTCCGCCTCTAGAGCTGCTGCACACCCTTGACCAGCTGCGGTAATTGCTTGTCTGTAGACTGTATCTGCAACATCTCCTGCAGCAAAGATACCAGGAGTCTTTGTAGCGGTTCTGCCAGGTTGCTGAAGAGCGTAGCCTGAGTCATCAAGATCTACTAAACCATTGAGGAAGCCCGTATTAGGCGTGTGTCCAATGGCCATAAAGACTGCATTGACATCAAGGGTTGAAGCCTCACCGTTTACGGTATTCTCCAACTGTACGCCTTTGATCTTTCCGTTATCATCTAGAAGGTATTCGGTAATGGTGTTATTCCAAACCATCTCGATTTTTTCATGCTCTAAGGCTCTTGTAGCCATTACCTTTGAGGCTCTGAGTTCATCTCTACGGTGGATTAAGTAAACCTTGCTAGCAAACTTCGTAAGGAAGGTCGCCTCTTCGCAAGCGGAATCTCCACCGCCAATAACACATACGGGCACATCACGATAGAACGCTCCGTCACATGTAGCACATGCGGTCAGTCCTGCTCCAGATTGGGTCAACTCTAGCTCTCCAGGGAGTCCTAAATAACGCGCAGATGCTCCTGATGCGACAATTACCGTCTTGGTTTGGATTTCATCTGCCCCACAATGAAGGACGAAAGTTCCGTCCTCTTGCTTAGAAATATTTTCTACGGTCTTAAAGTCTAATCTTGCTCCAAATTTAGTGGCTTGCTCCTGCATTTTAAACATTAAGTCTGGCCCCATAACCCCCTCAGGAAACCCAGGGAAGTTTTCGACATCAGTCGTCGTCGTGAGTTGGCCTCCAGGCTGTGCACCTGTAAGAATGAGTGGGGCTAAATCCGCACGAGCCGCATAAATCGCTGCGGTATACCCCGCAGGTCCTGTTCCAATAATTACAACATTTTCCATGATTTTTTTTACTTAAAATTTTCGCAATACGCTTCTTGTGTCTATAAAAAAAGATGCTCCTTTATGAGGAGCATCTCTAGAGTTTATTCGCAAGAGATTAGCGAGAAAAATTACTTAATCTCTACTAATTCAACATCAAAGACAAGTAATCCACCAGGACGGCCTGAACCTTCTTGTTTAGGGCCATACGCCAAACCTTCTGGAATCCAGAAACGGAACTTATCACCTTTGCTCATCAATTGTAGACCTTCTGTCCATCCAGCGATTACGCCATTCAATGGGAAGCTTGTCGTCTCACCTCTTGTCACAGAGCTATCAAACATTTCTCCGTTAGTTTCCCAACCTGTGTAATGAACTGTAACTGTGCTTGATGCAGATGGCTTATCACCACCTTCTCCTTTAGAGAGAACCTTGTATGCAAGGCCAGACTCAGTTTTCTGAGCGTCTTCTGGAGCAGCCGCTACATCTTCAGGAACTGGAGGTGCAGGAATTGGCTCAACAACCGCAACGAGGTCTAGCTCTGCTTTAACTACTGCATC
>CAYUKP010000135.1:0-3276 GCA_964445335.1 uncultured Verrucomicrobiales bacterium | reverse complement strand
ACGGAGCTATCAAACATTTTTCCATCGGAAGATTGCCATCCTGTGTAGTGTACTTCAACCGTATCAGTTGCTCTAGGGTGCTCTGATCCTTCACCTTTTTGAAGAATAACAGAAGCAAGACCTGAAGAAGTAACGATCGCATCTTCTGGAGCTTTTGCCACATTATCTGGGGCTTTTAAAGAGTCATCTTGTGCCATAAGGCTGAACAGACTGGCAGTATATGTCGATACTACCAAGAAGAATTTTGAATAATGTTTCATGGTCGTTCCTACCATCTTTACGAATCAGGATATTGTCAACCATAGGTCACAAGAATCTTATGATTTAAGAAGGTCTTAGATACAGATAAACTTCTCTAAGACCTTTTGTATCTCAATTGAGATGAAACGAAGTCTGGATTTTTACTTATGCGGTCACCAAACGTTCCAACTCATCTAGAATGGAGGCGTCTTCTAAGGTTGTCACATTCCCTGAGATCTTACCTGTAGTGACCAATTCTTTTAGCAGGCGACGCATGATCTTACCAGAGCGTGTTTTAGGTAATGCAGAAACTACATAAAGATCATCTGGTCGTGCAATGGCTCCGATGGAGTTTGCCACATACGCGCGTAGCTCTTTGGTATAGGTTTCTCTCTCTTCTTCACTCACTTCTTGCTTTAAGACCACAAAGGCAACCACCGCTTCTCCCTTTAGAGCATGAGGTTTACCGATAATGGCGGATTCTGCCACATTGTCATGAGAGACTAGACAACTTTCGATCTCAGCTGTGCCTAATCGATGACCTGAGACATTCAGGACATCATCGAGTCTTCCTACAATCCATGTATTACCGTTCTTTCCTTTACGTGCTCCATCTCCAACGGTGTAGAGACCTGGGTAGTCGTCCCAATACGCGGTTTGGAAGCGGTCAGGGTTCTTATAAATCCCACGTAACATACTCGGCCAAGGTTTACGAATCACGAGTTTTCCACTGGCATCAGGAGGGCATTCCTTACCTTCTTCATCGAGGATAGCTGCGTCGACCCCAAAGAATGGTAAAGTCGCAGTTCCTGGTTTGGTTGGAGTTGCTCCTGGGAGTGGTGAGATCATGATGGCTCCCGTTTCGGTTTGCCACCAGGTGTCTACAATCGGACACCTTTTAGCTCCAATGACCTCGTGATACCACATCCAAGATTTAGGGTTAATTGGCTCTCCCACCGTACCGAGCAAACGTAGGGAGGAAAGGTCTCTCGCATTAGGATAGTCATCACCAGCCTTGATGAAGGCACGAATTGCGGTTGGTGCGGTATAGAATATCGAGACCTTGTAGTCCTCAATAATCTGCCAAACGCGACCAAAGTCAGGATAGTTTGGCGCGCCCTCATAGATGACTTGGGTCGCTCCATTGAGCAATGGACCGTAACAAATATAAGAGTGTCCAGTGATCCAGCCTACATCAGCCGTGCACCAATAGACATCCTCATCTCTCATATCAAATATATACTTAGTCGTGGCGTAAGTTCCCACCATATATCCTCCTGTAGTGTGCAGGACGCCCTTCGGCTTGCCTGTCGAGCCAGAGGTATAGAGGATGAACAGAGGGTGTTCGCTATCAAATCCTTCGGCTTTGTGGGTAGGGGAGGCGTCAGCCATTACGTCATGCCACCAGAAGTCTCTCTCAGGTTGCATGGAGACCTCTGATTTCGTGCGTTGCACAGTGAAGACATGTGAGACGTTAGCATATTGCTCCAGAGCTGCATCAATATTGTCTTTCAGGGGCACAACTTTGCCTCGACGAAACCCGCCATCAGCTGTGATGACAAACCGTGCATTGCAGTCTTCGAGGCGGTCGACAATTGCGTCTACAGAGAACCCACCAAAAACCACGGAGTGTAATGCTCCAATCCGAGCGCAAGCCAACATGGAGATAATGGCCTCTGGAATCATGGGGAGATACAATAGCACAGGGTCACCAGTCTTTACGCCTTGGCTGGTTAAGACATTGGCAAACTTACAAACCTCACGGTGCAAATCCTCATAGGTGAGGGTTACTTTTTCGCCGTCTTCTCCTTCCCAATGAATCGCGACCTTGTCTTTACGATTCGTTAGAAGGTGGCGATCCAAGCAATTCTGAGAAATGTTTACCTTCGCTCCCCCAAACCATTCGGCATTTGGCGCCTCCCACTTTAATACCGAAGACCATGGTTGTTGCCATGAGAGCTTAGAAGCCTCACGCGCCCAAAAAGTCTCTGGAGAGTTGATCGATTCCTCATACATTTCTCGATATTGCTCCATTGAAGACACGCGTGCCTTGGCTTGAAACTCCGCAGGTGGCTGGAAAACTTGATTAGTTCCTGATATGTTTTCAATAATGTTGCCCATAACTTATTTCTGTAATCTATACAGTCGCATAAGTTACTTAATGCAAATTAAGAAGCTTTTATTTTGTGTTGTTGGTTGGTTTTTTATATTTAGTAAATGTGCACTATTAGTTGGATTAAAATTTTCTTTTTCCCAGCGCTCTTCTCCATACCTTCTATAAGGCATGAGCAAACAAAGTAATAAAACAGAGAGACGCTGGACAGTCGTTGTAGGGGCTGTGATGATTCAACTGTGCTTGGGGGCGATTTACGCATGGAGTTTATTTAATCAACCTTTGGTAGAGAAGTTTGGGTGGGCGAGAGAGGAGGTTGTCTTGACCTTTTCCCTCACGATCGGAATGTTTGCGCTTTCCTCTGTATTTGCGGGGCGCATGCAGGACAAGGTCGGTCCGCGTAAGGTTGCTATGGCGGGAGCATTGCTGTTGGGCAGTGGTGTGTGCCTGACGAGCATTGCGACAGAGTTGTGGCAGTTGTATCTTTTCTACGGGATTATTGGTGGTACTGGAGTCGGCACGACCTATGTGACACCTCTCGCTACGTGTGTGAAGTGGTATCCTGACAAGCGTGGCGCCATTTCGGGGATTGCTATCGTCGGGATGGGTTTAGGAGGAATGTTGTTTAAGCCTGTAATCACGCATTTCTTAGATACCGTTGGGGTATCTCAAGCGTTCCTCTATCTCGGGGCAATTTATTTTACCTTTATTCTAATAGGAGCTCTATTCCTTAAGCTACCTCCGGAGGACTATCAACCTGAGGGGTGGACTCCACCTGCGGGGCAAGGAGCGAATGTTAAGCATGCAACAGTAGGTGAAATGGTTCGCACCAAGCAATTTTACCTGCTATGGGCTCTCTATTTGATCGGATGTACCGCAGGGCTGATGGTCATTAGTATTGCCAAGGATATTGGGGTGGATTA
>CAYUKP010000134.1:0-5673 GCA_964445335.1 uncultured Verrucomicrobiales bacterium | reverse complement strand
ATCTAAAAAGAAGCACGTAATCCCCTCCTTCTTCCCCACTGTTCTAAACACATTGGTCGCGCCAATATTACCAGAGCCGACCTCTCGAATATTGATGCCCTTACTACGGGCGATAAACAGTCCAAAGGGTATAGAGCCTAGAAAAAAGGCCAAAACCGGAAAAGCGTAGAAAAGCGGGTTCATCAGAAGAGGAGATGTTTAATCAAAAATGTAGTCGAAATTACTTTTTGGTAATCGAAAGTATCGTAACCTCGGTTTTAGGAACATCTTGGTGATACCCATTGTTTCCTGTTTTTACGGAGCGAATTACGTCTACAACCTCCATCCCTTCTGTAACTTTACCAAAAACGGCGTATCCACCATAAGGTCCCCCATGATCGAGGCTTTTATTGTCTACGACATTGATGAAGAACTGTGACGTAGCAGAATCCAAATCGTTTGTTCTCGCCATGGCAATCGTCCCGCGGCTGTTTTTTAATCCATTAGCACTCTCGTTCTTAATAGGAGCCTTGGTGCTCTTCTCAGCTAAGTGTCCGTCTTTGAGCTCCATTCCTCCACCTTGAATCATAAAGTTCTTAATAACACGGTGAAAGACCGTGTTATCGTAGAATTTATCATCTACATAGCTTAGGAAGTTGGCAACAGTGATAGGAGCCTTCTCTTGATTCAGCTCAATGGTAATATCTCCGTGATTGGTCTTAAGTTCTACAATAGGGTTCATTTGTTTTGTTTCGGTTTTTTTAGGTTCTTCAGCTTTAGGCTTTTCCTCCTCAGCAAAGAGAGAAGTGCACATCATAAAGAATCCTGCAATACATGTAATAGATAATGATTTAAGTAATTTCATATGTTTTATTCTATAAGGTAAGATAAAAAGACTTGGGACAAAGGGGCTCACATCATTCGATGATCACAGGCTCAGAAACATTACCAAAGCGATCAACGGATCGAATAGCTGCAGAAGTAACCCCCATAGGTAAAGTAATTTGCCCCTTATACGCAGGCACGACATCATAAGGCAACCATTGCCCGGCTTGCTTCACTTGAACAGCAACAAGGTGAGCATTCTTCGTATTCCATGTAATACGGTTGACTTGACGCTGTCCTTCTGGAGCCTCTGGTTTAGAGGCATTAACCCACGGCATAGGAGGAACAAGCGCCGGAGTAGAATATGCTCCTCGTACTAAAGCTGTAGAGACTCCTCCTTTGTTTTGCATGAGAGACTTCACACTCCAATGTGCATGACCGACCCAATTACGACCAATCTGACGCGATAGTTCTACTTGTCGAGTAATCTCAGAAGCAGGTCTACCAGGATCTTCGCTACTATGGATGCGCGTTGTAGCCATTCCAGGCCAAACAGGTCGACTCCCTTGTTGACGCCACCATCCGAGAAGAGCTGAGAAACTCTGCTTCTGCGGGTAATCTCTCCAATACAGTTGAGGCATTAGATAATCAACCCATCCGTTTTTCAACCATTTACGAGAATCTGCTGATAACTGTTCATAAGCATCTAGCCCTGCCTCAATGCCCGCAGGCACTCCTGGTCGCCAGATCCCAAAAGGTGAAATTCCTACTCTCACCCAAGGCTTTTGACTTTTCACAGACTGATAGAGATTTTTCACAAATGAGTCGACATAGCCCCGTCTCTGAGCGGAAGACTTGCCATCAGGAAACGGCCCATAACCCTTCTTCGGGTATGGATAGAAGTAATCATCCAAATGCACCCCATCAATATCATAGCGAGCCACTACATCAGAAATAACATTTAACGCATGCTTACGCGTTGCAGACTTGGAAATATCCATCCACTTATATCCCGCATGTGTCTTAACCAAATCAGGACGTGTTCTCGAAATATGATTCGATGACGTTGGCATATTGGCATTAGGTAGCGCCCGAAAAGGATTAAACCACGCATGAACCTCAATTCCTCTAGCGTGAGCTTGTTGCACACAATAAGCTAAAGGATCATAGCCAGGATGACGCCCCATTGAACCTGTTAGCCAAGAACTCCATGGCTCTAAGTTAGAACTATAAACCGCATCACCATGGGGACGTACCTGAAAGATGAGGGCATTCATATTCATCTCCTCCATTCTATTAAGAATACCTAGAAGCTGTCCCTTCTGAGCTTGCACACTCATCCCTCTACTTGTCGGCCAATCAAGGTTGTAAATACATGCAGACCAAGCCCCTCTGAATTCCCGAGGGAAGCTCGGCACGCCATTAGAAGAGATTTGGGAGTCTTTTTTATACCCTGATGAACCTGAGCAGGAGTAAAAGACAATCGAGACCGTAACCAAAATAAGGTATATTGCGAAACGCTTGAGTTTCATAGTAAAGTTTTCTTACCTGTTAAAGCCTTGTTGAAATGATTGCGAGTTATAATTTTGAAACATTTGCTTATTTCTCAACCCCATTCTTTCGAGTATTTAACGACTGAGCTTCAGAAGTGCTTCCCTCAAGCTGCAAAGCCAAACTCTGAATTATAAGATCAAGGTCATCAGTCTCCCGCCCAGCTTTCTGTACCTGCGTTTTATATTTCACCAGACTCTCGTAAGCGTAAGGTAAACTATGTTGAAATCCCCCTAACAAAAAGGATCGATCATGCATACGATCGGGAGACTTTAGTAAGGTTAAGACATAAAACTCTCGCTTCAATCGCGGAAACCGCCAATTCTCAGGTTGTTTTAGGAGTTCGCGACCAATAGCCAACGCTTCATCAATCTTCCCAGCTCTTGAAAGCAAATAAAAGTATTCTCGTTTCAACTGTTCCGATACAGGATCACATGAGAGAGCTTGTTGATAACATGTGAAAGCTTCGTCTACATCACCGATACGGCGGCTCTCATCTGCGTATAATCTCGCCAACTGAACCCACAATTGCTGTGAAGCATCCGCCACCCTCACTCCTTTTAATAGAAACTCAACGCCCTGACGCTCAAAAGATTCTCGCATCACGCGCCTTCTAGCGGCGGCCATCCCTGGCTTCTCTTCAAAGTCATAATACGCATTGTGGGTTAAGTGCCACGCACCAATCGCCCAATAAGAGGTACTACGAGGGTCTAAGAAAACAATGGTCTGATAAAGCCTTGTCACCTCGCCCCAATCTCTCTCCTCAAACGGTTCAAACGATTGTATATATAAATGACAAGCCGTTAAGGTCTTCAACCCTCCTAAAGCGACCACAAAACTCATATGATCTAGCTGAGAGGGCAACTTGTGAAGCGATAGTGAAGGTACAGACACTTGTAATTCCTGAGAGAGATTCTCACGTAGAGACTGCATCCCCAACATACCTACACCGCACAAAACTATCAAAAGAATCGATCTCATCTCCCTAAAACTCCTTTCGAGCAAAGGCAAGCCACGCTAGAATCAAATAAATGCCACAATAGATACCTGTAATAACGGCCAACTTGAGTAAAACTGTGAGTGGGATCACCTCTCCCACAAGCAAGGCATCCATTACATTATAAAGACTAAAATCAGGAAATATTAAGAGAGCGTATTGTATCCCTTGCAGGGTTCCTCCCTCTACATTCGCGACATGACCAAACGCACCGACATAATGCCCGATAAAGTAGGTGAGTGTCGTAATTATGAGTGTAAAAAGCGTACTAGAGGAAATGGTTGAAAGACACAGAGTGAGACTCACTATTACACATGACTTCCCCCAAAGAGCCAACACCCCTCCTAACAAAGGTAGGATCTGAGCTGTTAGAGGCGCCTTGGTGGACAAGACACAAAACATCAGCCCTGACATCAAAAGCAAAGATAACGTAATGACAGACAATACACCTAGACATTTACCTACAAGGTAGTCCAATCGTGAAATAGGCTTATATAAAATCGTATACACAACCCGGTCTTCCATATCTTTCGGTAAGAGAACTGCAGTAGAAGTCATAGCAAAGACCACGGCAAATAGAGTAAGGGCACCCATGGCCGTGCTCTGGCACAATCGTAATTCCGCGTCAACATCTGCCATCGCCCCGAAATGAGGCAACGGGAGGCATGGTGTCAGCATAAGAAGAAGACTAAAAAGAGTTAGGACTCCAAAAACCTTCATTCGTAAAAGTTCCATTATGGTCACCTTCATAAGGGGGATAATATAGCGAATAGACATACCGTAAATTTTATTGAGTAGAACGTAAAAAAAACTCCTCCAAAGACCGCTTACGACGTTCGTGCGAGAGGACTTCTAACCCACCTAAACCTTCAGCAAATTCCCTCAGATTCGCATGGGATAACTCTGTCCCCCGAGTCACTAAAACCTGCTGATCTGAATCCTCCAAGAGTTCTGACAAGACTCCTTCGGACTTCAACTCGCCTTTATCCATAAGTCCCACCCGATCACAAATCATAGATACATGCTCCAACAAATGAGAACACAGAAACACAGTCTTCCCCTCGGACTGAAAGGTTTGAATAAGCTCCTTTATTTCATAACACCCTACAGGATCGACACCAGCGGTTGGCTCATCTAATATCAACAATTTCGGATCATGAATAATGGCCTGAGCTATACCAATTCTCTGCAACATCCCTTTCGAATAGGTTCGAACCTTCCGCTCTCTCACCTCATAGAGAGAGACTTTGTGCAAGACCTCTTCCACGCGACTTTTAAGCTGCGCTCTAGGAATGTTTGAGAGCTGACCATAGAACTCTAGAGTTTCGTGTCCTGTGAGGTATTTATAAAAGTACGGATTTTCAGGCAAGTAGCCAATCTCTTGCCGAGAGTCATGCGCTAATGAGTTGCGCCCAAAGACATAACACGCCCCTTGAGTCGGAGCACAAAGTCCTAAAACAGCCTTCATTAAGGTGGACTTCCCCGACCCGTTAGGCCCAACAAGCCCATATACCTCCCCTTGTTCTACAGAGAGAGACACACGATTAACCGCACAAAAGTCGGGCTTAAATAGCCCTCCTGAAAAAGACTTCAGCAATGATTCAACCTTTATAGCTGAGTGACATGTATGAACCTTCGTCATTCAATAAACAGGCGTTTTTGTCGCCTTCTCAGATACTTTCCTCGCGGTAAATTGACCTTGGATACATTTTCTTGAGTCAAAAGCTCCATGCACTCTAACACCTTATCTTGTGTCAAATCCCTCATTTGATGCTTCGTCAAATACTGATATAGGAGGTTCCTCTGCAAAACCGTTGATAATTCCTGTAACCTCGGAACATAGAGTCGCCCCTGCGGATCTAACACTCGTAGCTCCTCTAGTAGTTCAGGTAACACATCCCTAAGACTCTGATCATAACTTTTTGCAATCTGTAGAGAAACTGATCTAGAAAAGACCTCATTAAGCAAAGGTATGACTTCATTGCGCACTCTGTTTCTCGTTGCGATAGGTTGAGCATTTGTTGCGTCCTCTCTCCAGAGGAACCCTTGGCTTTGCATCTGCATGAGAATATCTTGTTTACTTAAAGTAAGCAACGGACGCCACAGATACAACTGGTAGTCAGGTAGCCATGTTGTTTCATCCATCCCTTTCACACCGGCACTACCGCGACAAAGATTCATCAGAATCGTCTCTGCTTGATCATCTCTATGATGCCCTAAAGCCACATGGTTAGCGCCGTAAATATCCGCGACCTCCTTAAAAAATTGCAACCGTTCTCCGCGAGCTTGAGCTTCAAAGGAAGAGGTCAGACCACTTAAAT
>CAYUKP010000133.1:4635-5766 GCA_964445335.1 uncultured Verrucomicrobiales bacterium | reverse complement strand
GGAGATTCAGCTGAGCGAGAGTTTTTGAATCATGCAAGTCAGCTCCTTTTAAAAACATCCAAATCTAAGACAACAGCTTTGTGACTCTATTTAGCCAGCTGTATCAGACCTCTTATCAAAACTTAGTTGAAAGCAAGAGCGATTATGAATAATAATGGGCTAAAATATGCTTATATCTTTCGACATTGATGATACCCTTATGATGCATGGCGATGGATACCCTCTCGACAAGAATCGTGTCCCTTGGCTATTAAGATCTATTTTTCGAGAGCGGTTACGTAACGGAAGTTTCGACTTATTTAAGGTAATCCAAAAGAAAGGGCATAGTATTGGTGTGTATACTACTAGTAGTCGAAAGCTTTGGTATCTTAGGTGGTGGTTTAAGTTTTATGGTGTTGATCTAAAAATTATTGTTAATCAGGAGGTGCATAGCAGAGTTGTGACAGCATCCAGAGGAAGCAGAGCGCCCAGCAAGAATCCTAGTAAGTTTGGTATAGATTTACACATTGATGATTTGGAAGGAGTAGCAATAGAGGGTGAGAGGTTTGGCTTTAGAGTATTGGTGGTGGATACGTCCGATGAAAGCTGGGCAATTAAGATTCAGAGTCTCTTATAGCGAGCTTCCAAGATATACCATTGCACCTTATGTTTTATAAAAGATGAGGCGTCTTCCGTGCTTTTCTGTGGTACGCTTACTATCAGCCCCTAGCGATAAATCTTTTTTATTGCGGATAATTTGCCAAAGGGTAAGGGTCTCTTTGAAAAAGATTATGCACAAATTTCAGAGATATTTACCAGAGCATTGGAATTCATGGATCACGGAATTTGCGAAAGCTCAGACAGGGGGGAAATATGATGAACTTAGAGTAGATATGGATAATGTTTTTTGCGGAAAGGTTCGTCTAACTTTTGAAGATGGATCACACGCATTTTTTGAAGCGGCATTCTATGTTGAGGATGAGAGCCGAAAAGAGGTTGCCGTTTTTACAGAGCATTGTGGCTATCACATTTTTTCATCTCTTGGTCTCCAAGTTAAATATTATGAACACACCAAACCTCGAATACCATTAAGTGCTGGTGTTGTAGACTAACTCTCCACTGATGAAGGTCGCGTAAATAGCAGCTTTTCTA
>CAYUKP010000133.1:3365-4535 GCA_964445335.1 uncultured Verrucomicrobiales bacterium | reverse complement strand
CTTTTCTATGATTTTTCAGCAGACTGTACCAATAACAGTTGAGGGTCAGGAGGTGTATGCGGTTTTTGACATAGAGACAGGGTTGGTGGGATTTGTGAAAGTTGATGGTGAGCAAGAAGATTATACATTTGCGGAAGCACCAGTTGAGTACCGAATTGCGCTTTCGAACTTTTTGGAAGCAAACAGTGGAGGTTGTCATAAGACAAATACGAAGATTTGTCGTAAAGGGGATTTAGGTAGGCATGTATTAAATTATTTGCACAAAATAGATTCTGATAGTCTTAGCTAATCGTTTAGGAATGAGGTTAGCCAGCTTTCATACCCTGATTTTATGCTAAATAGATGAGTATCCTCGATGCAGAGATTTACCGAGATGGAGGGTCGTTATCTATAACATATAGATGCCGCAAAGAAGGTGTTCAAACTTTGTTGCTTTGTGTAAGACGCACTCGTTCCAATACAAGCCCCATAGGTTTTAAGGTGGAAGGTTATGATAGATTGCTTTTCTATCCATCATATTCAACAACTGGTGAGTACGAGGTTATTGGAAAGGGTAGTGATTCTGAGCATGTATTGATTGAAATGATTCAGAAGAAAATTACTACAGAAGACTTTGATGTTGAGGAGACAGAGCATAGGTCAAGGCTCTCCGTTAAAAGTTTGGCTATTGAGTTGATTGCGGCGATTCCAACAAGAGTAATAAACCATGAAGAATAGCGTAGTAACGTGGGATTGAATTTATCATCTCAGGAATGAATGGGGTAGCGATCTTCTAAAAAACCATAAGCTCTCAAAGATCGCTGTTAGTGAGGGCGGTAGGGATTCTTTTTCGTAAAAGGTTTCTACATTTTATGGGAGACCTGATACGTTGCGTCTTGTGTCTACCGTTGATCTCCCCATTCACCAACATACCGAAACGATTCTTGATGCGTTGCAATCAGGGAATCGTATTGTCTTAAATGCTCCTACAGGCTCTGGTAAATCCACTGGAATCCCGCCGATGCTCTTTCAGAAAAAGGCGATTGAGGGGCGTATCCTTATCGTGCAGCCTCGGAGACTTGCGGCTCGTCTCTTAGCGCAACGGGTGGCGCAAACCCTAAATGTTTCTCTTGGGCGTGAGGTTGGATATGCGGTGAGGTTTGAGGCGAAATATACGGAACAAACCAAGAT
>CAYUKP010000133.1:0-3265 GCA_964445335.1 uncultured Verrucomicrobiales bacterium | reverse complement strand
CGTAAGACGATCGAAACTCTCCAACAGGCGCATTGGCTGAGTGGGTATGAAATTTATCCTCTCTACAGCTCGCTGCCCTCGCATCAACAAATGGAGGCCCTCGACTCTCAGAAGCCTAAGATTATTGTCTCCACAAATGTCGCAGAGACCTCGCTTACCATTAATGGGATACGAACGGTTATTGATCTGGGGCTCGCGCGTGAGTCTCGATATGACCCTGCGCGAGATATGGACTCTCTACGGATTAGACAGATTTCTCAAGCCTCAGCTACCCAAAGGGCGGGGCGAGCGGGGCGAACTGCCGAGGGGAGGTGTTATCGTCTCTGGTCGGCAACAAACCATGCCAAGCGTGAATCCTTTCAGTTGCCTGAATCTCTCACACTAGACCTTGCTCCTACGCTCTTGTTGTTGGCTTCACTGGGCTATCACGCCAGCAATCCTTTTCCTTGGCTTGACCACCCATCTCATGAATCTCTTGATCGGGCCTTTAATCTCTTACGTTCCTTGGACGCCATTACTCCCGAGGGCGAGTTGACACGTAGAGGGGAGCTTATGAATCGTATTCCATTGCCTCCGAGATTGGCCTCATTGGTCATTTTGGGGCAAGAGTTGGATTGTCTGCCAGAAGCCGTGTGGATTGCGGCCAGTCTTCAGGGGGAGTCTCTGGTTAAGAGATCCTCAGGGATCACCGCTCCGCATCAGAAGAAGCGCAACAAGAACCCTTTAGCAGATTTCGAAGACACCATGGATGAGTCTTCTTTTGTTGGACTCGCTCAAGCCTTCTATTACGTTAAGGGCAACAACTTCTCACCTAATGCTGCCAATCCTTTTGGTATCAGCATTCGCGCGTCTCGGGAGCTGGACAAGACGTTGACTCAATTACAAAAAATCTTGTCGAAGAGCTTGGCCTCTGAGAGACTCTTTTCTGAGCCTGACTTTACCTCACGCGCTCCTCTTATCGCCCAAGCGGTTGCGAGAACCTTTCCAGATCGAATTTGCTTAAGGCTTGGAGCTGCTACCCTTTCGGCTCGCATTTTGGGTAATCGCAAAGGCAAGCTCGAAGACTCGACTGTTGCACGACAAGGAACGGTCTTCTTTGCCACCGAGATTCAAGAAATCGAAGGGCGAGATGTTTTGACCCATCTCTCAGGTTTGGTGAAGGTATCTGTTGAGGACTTGCAAATGTGGTTTCCTGAGCAACTCTCGACCCGCGAGGAGGTTGTGCTTGATGAACTGACCAATAAGATTGTCTCGCAGACTACCACCGCCTTTACCTACCACGATCAACATCTCACAATAGACTCCTCGATTTCGCAAGCTTCTCCCAATCCTGATTTGGCAGCCCGACTTTTGGCAGAGCTGGTGTCCTCTGGTAAGGCGCAGCTCCCTTTATGGAACTATAAGGTGAACCAATGGATTGCTCGCCTGAATCAGCTGGCCGAATGGATGCCAGAGTTGGAGCTACCCGCGATCTCAGATGAGGATAGACTGACGATTTTAGAAGAAATGTGCCAAGGGTGCCTGCGTATCAAGGAACTCAAGACTCTCGACCCATGGCCAACGCTTAGGGATTGGCTCAGTCCGCTACAACGTGATACCCTAGAAGCCTACGCTCCCACGGAACTCACCTTAACTAACGGTAAACGCGCTAAAATTACTTACGAAGAAGGTTTGCCCCCCTCGATCAGTATGCAACTCCAGCGACTCTATGATGTGACGAGTACTCCTAAAATCTGTGATAACAAAGTCAGTCTGAGAGTCGAGATTCTCGCCCCTAATCAGCGACCATGGCAGATCACTAGTGATCTTGAGAGCTTCTGGGAGACTGGTTATACACAAATGAAGAAAGACCTTGCAGGGCGTTATCCTAAGCATGAATGGAGATAGGCTAGAGTAGGCTCTGTTACATGTTAGAACAACGCATCGACTATCGAGCCTTCATAAGTGGCTGAAAGTAAGGGTGCTAGAACTACAGGCAGTGTAGGCGGAGGCCACTACTCAAGGGACACCCTAAGGAGAAGTTACTTCACCCTTTCTAGAAAACACCTATTTCCACTATGTCTTAGGCATCGAGATAGAATGGATTGTCGAGAAGAAACGTGGACTGTTGAAGTTTCATCATTGGGAGCCAGCGAGTAGTGGAGTCTTTACCTTTCTTGGGTTTGATTATTACATCGGGCGTGCCACTTGAAACAGAAATTGGTCTATCGTCAAGATATGAACCAATAAGAAGAAGTTTCGGACGAACCTTAGGATATTAGTACAATGACGATGACGCCTTATTGGAGTTGGTAAAGACGACTCTCGACAATGCGGTCTTGGTTATGCTACATCGTTCCGTAAAATGATTAAATGGGCAAAGAGCATATGACCGATGTTAAGACTGCGATAAAGCGAATACTTGATGTTGGTTTGCGAGTAAAAGAAAGATCCTATGGGTTTTCGATTGAGAAAGGCCACGGCGAACACACGATCTTTGGGCAGTGTGGCTGGGAACATGATGGAAGCGTTTCGATTTCGTTTCAAAGTGAGTCTGGTTTTGGCAAAAGGCAGCCATTTCTAGGGCATTGGTTTCAGAGGTTCTCGATGGCAGAGATGGCTGATTTTTTGATCTCGGTGGATGTTCAATCTAGAGAGACTGGTGCAAGTTGGTGGAGTTGTATACAGTTACAAGATAGCGCCTACGACTACGATTTTCTAGAAATTCGACTCCGGAAAAAATATCCTCAATTATGGGAGGCCATTGATGCAGGTGCGAGTGGAGACCCTATGACTTTGCAAGACCCATTAACGAAATTTCTTGCTAAGCCGGAAGCCGATTAAGCCTAATTGGATTGCAGAGTAAATTTGTCAGCCTTCGCTTATGAATAGCAGGCACGCAACTACCGAGAGCTGACAGAGTCCTTTATTTACAAGTTGGCAGATCGCCCCTTGCAGGTAGCAAAGGCGTCTAGTGAATACAGAGCCTTTTGTTAAGTGATTGGCTGCTTCTGTTAAGGGGGGATTTATTTTAAATTTGGTCAAGGATCTTGTCTTTTTGTGCTTTCTGATTGTTGTTTTTTTGTTATTTTACTTTATTTTTTTAATGGGTTTGTTTATGTTTTTAGGACGAATAGGGCTTTATTAGCTTAATCTGGTTGCCTTTAATAAGCCTTCTGTGGAGGGGGGATGCACTAGTGAGGTGTCTTGTTCGGTAGATTTTTCCAGACTTTCTCATGTATTATCGTATTCTCTTCAGCATCTTAGGGGTGGCACTCCAATTCTC
>CAYUKP010000132.1:0-5797 GCA_964445335.1 uncultured Verrucomicrobiales bacterium | reverse complement strand
GCGAGGGCTAGAGCAACGGTTCCTGAATCAGCTCCAAAGGCAACGCCTTTAGACATACGGGTGTGTGAGTCCCCACCAATAATAATAGCCCAATCATCAATCGTAAGATCGTTGAGAACCTTGTGGATGACATCTGTCATGGCGTGGTAGTCTCCTTCAGGATCTCTAGCCGTGATTAGACCGAAGTCGTTCATAAACTTCATGAGCTTCGGAATGTTAGCTTGAGCTTTCTTATCCCAAACTGATGCGGTATGACAACCTGACTGATACCCTCCATCAACAGTTGGGGAGATAGTCGTGGCAGCCATTGCCTCGAGTTCTTGAGATGTCATAAGGCCTGTCGTGTCCTGAGAGCCAACGATATTGACCTTAACACGAACGTCTGAGCCTGCATGAAGGGTGACACCGGGAGTTGTGCCAACCGCATTACGGTTAAAGATTTTTTCTACCGCTGTGAGGCCTTGTCCTTCGTGAGAGATTTCCTTGGAGGGAGCATATGCGGATTGTAGGTCTTGGCCTAGGGTCTCTGCCGCGAAGGTTTGGAGCTTCTTCCCAAAGACTACGGCATAGGAGCCTCCTGCCTTGATAAACTCAACTTTCTGAGGAGTGAGCGCGGCACTGATGTCTACCAACTCTTGGCTACCGTTGTAGAGTTTTTTGTCTTTGGTATTGATGGTGAGAACGGTTCCTGTTTCTACTGAGTATACTTGCTCTAAGACGGGTTCTCCTTCTTCGTCCAGAACTATGTTGCCATCTGCGTCAACCTTCTTAGCCCAGTTTTTGAGGTCAATTCCGATTCCTCCAGTGACGCCTACTGTTGTGAGGAAAATAGGAGAGATGCCGTTTGTTCCTGCGACGATTGGGAAGATGTTCACAAACGGGATGAACTGCGATGCCTGTTTCCCAGTCCAGAGAGCCACATTGTTCACACCTGACATACGGGAAGATCCTACGCCCATGGTGCCTTTCTCGGCTATAAGCATGACACTTTTGTCCGGGTGTTGTTCTTTGAGAGCAATGATTTCCTTTTGTGCAGCTGGAGAAATCATACATTTTCCATGAAGCTCACGGTCTGAGCGAGAGTGGGCTTGGTTGCCTGGAGAGAGAAGGTCTGTTGAAATGTCACCTTCGCCTGCGATGTATGTGACGATATCGATTTCCTCTGGAACTTCTGGGAGGTTGGTGAAAAATTCAGCTTTAGCGTAGCTCTCAAGTAGAAGCTTCGCAAAGGTGTTACCAGCTTCGTAAGCGACCTTAAGGCGCTCCATGTCCGCATCGTAGAGGAAGACTTGTGACTTGAGAACATTTGTCGCTTGCGTTGCAATTTCGGTATTGTCACCAAGGGCAAGGTCAAGCAGGACGTTGATAGAAGGTCCGCCCTTCATGTGAGAGAGTTGTTCAAAAGCACTATCCACAGTGATTTCAGCTATAGTAACCTCCTTTAGGATAATTTCCTTAAGGAAGGCTGCTTTTACGCCAGCTGCACTAGTGGTTCCGGGGAGAGTGTTGTAGGTGAAGAAGACAAGCGAACTCTTGCGGTGCTCATTCTCTACATCCTTAATCTGTTCAACGATTTCAGCCAGAAGCTGACCGTCATCAATTGGTTTAGGGTTAAGCCCTTCGGCTTTTCGCTCTTGAATTTCTTCTAGGTATTGGGTGTATAAGCTCATGATATTTAAGTTCCTACAGTGCATCAGGAAAAAGGCGTCATAATAGACTTCCTTCTCATTTTCATTATCTAATATGAGAATTATTCATTCTTTTTGGCAATGGTAAAACGCTAAATAAGTAGAGATTTTTTATTGATATTTAGTCTCAATAAGGTTCTTTCGCATAATGTTGTGTAACCAGTTTGCCTTAAAAGGTTGGAAGGTTTGGAAATATCAAAAGAGCTTCATCATTCATCTCATATTATAGAACATACCACTTATGTGGTAGATCTCATAAGAAGGAGTGAAGGCAAGGAGTTTTAAAAAATGAATGGAGAGAATGAAGCGGATCTCTAAAAACCTCTTACTTGAATCTTGTTGACAGGTTTTTCCTCTCCCTTGTTAGGTTTGTTTTTCTAACTCCAATAGTATAGAGTAGTTCCCGTTACAGAGAGAAAATCTTCTCAAAAACCCTTTGCGTGTAGGTTTTCGGAAGCCCCCTAAAACAAAAAAAAGAAAAACTGCGATGCTCAGCAATCGCAGTTTTTAAAATTATGGGCTGTTTGCTTGCTCTTGCTGAGCCATGACCTCTCGAGCTCTCTGCGCGGCCTCTAACTTTTGCTCTGCATCGACTAATTGAGAGTTTAAATAACTAAAGTAATCCTCTTTAATCATTTCTTGGAAAAGCATATCATCAGCATCGAAATAATCGCTCATGGCATTATCCTGTCGCAATTTGAAGAGTTGACTCGCTACTGTAGAATTGATTTGATTACCTATTCTCAGGCTTTCTTCAGCTGAATATGATCCCTCTGAAGCTTTTTTGAGGTTTTCAACGATGTCTGCTTCGCTGTTAATCTTCTCTAAATTGTCTTCCATGTATTTGGCTCTCTTAACCACTCTATTCTTGAAGAGAGCGTGGCGACGAAAGAGGTTTTTGGAAAGGTCTTGAATAGTGATCTCCTTATTTGCTTCAGCAATTTCGCTATCTTCTACGCTAAATTCTTCTGACTTAGGATTAAATTGAGCTCGCTTGAATTCTTCAAATTCATCATCTTTTTCCAAAGCGTTCGTCGTCTTTGTCATCCCGTATCGAGTCATTTTATCTCGAGAAAAAGTATCGATTGTTGGGGGGGTGGATGACCCGTCATTGATGTCATTGAGAAGTTCTAATTGTGACTGAAATAAATTTTCATCAGAATCAAACTTTGCACGAATGAGTTCTATGGTGAGAGGCACGTCCTCTGGATATGCCATCAATTGGGGAAGAGAGGCATAAAGGCAAAAGATAAATAGTGAGAGTTTATTCATGATACGGCTTAATTGTAGTCTTGTAGGACATGTTCGATCCAATATGCTTGCCATGACTCTTTCCCATATTCTTCGATGAAGCTTTTGACATTCTGAATGTCCTTCTTAGAAGACTTTGCGCAAATAGCTAAGCTTATAGGTCCTAAGGCAAGGTTCACAAGGCGGTCACCTTCAGCGGTATTAATGAAGTATTCTCGCTTAGGCATCGCTCCGGCAATAATATTTCGTTGAGCCTCATTAAGGCCAAGCTGCGTATATTGAGGTCCAAATTCGTCTGTCTTGGCAGCTGCGTTTGGAAGAAAGATTTTAGTCGGGCAGGATTCATTAAGAACATCAATAATACCTGACCTTTTCGCGTCTGAGATCGATTGTGTCGCGAGGACTACCGCACAGTTGGCTTTACGTAAAACCTTTAACCACTCACGAATCTTGTCACGGAAAACGTCATGACCCAAAACAATCCAAGCCTCATCAATAATAATAAAGGTTGGGTCTCCTTTGAGGGATCGCTCAATAATCCGGAAGATATATAAGAGAATAGGGAGGCTCTTTGAGTCAGGGAGGTTCATTAATTCCTCAATCTCAAAGCATTGGAAGTTTCCATCTCTCATGCCGTCTTCGGCAGCATTATAGTAATCAAGCTCGGTGTAGAAATCAAGAACCCGCTTGACGTCTGCATCTTGTACTGTGATGGCAAATTCAGATAGTCTGTGTTCTTCTCCAAAGCTAAATTCGTTTTGCTTAGCAAGGACGGTTTCTTTGATGGCTTGTCGAATGGCTTGTTTGTGGTCAATTGTTGGCTTTACTCCTTGTAAGACCATGAGAGATTCCACCCATCCAGCAGCCCATTCTTGATCCTCATGGGTGCTGAGGTTAGATAGAGGAGAGAAGTTTGTTGAGATGGCGGACTCTACCCCCACCTCGTAGTGGTTGCCTTGAACCGCCATACATGGCGTAAACATCGACATCCCTTTATCAAAGGAATAAACCTTACAGTTCTTGTATCTATCCATTTGCATAGCTAGGAATGCAAGAAGAACCGATTTACCCGTTCCTGTTGGTCCAAAGATGAGAGTATGGCCTACATCACTGACGTGTAAATTTAGCCAGAAAGGTGTGTTTCCGTCCGTCTTTAGAGTCGCTAAACACGGAGAATGTGAGGGGTATTTGTCATTAGGACAATTTTTAAGGCCCGAATATACCGAAGAAGAAGGAATTAGATCTGCCAAATTCTCGGTATGAAGAATAGGGCGTCTAATATTAGCAAAGCCATTACCAGGAAGAGAGCCTAGGTAAGCTTCTACGGCATTAACATTTTCTACTCGTGAATTTGTAATCCCTAAGGAAAGGAGAGCTTGCTTCATGATTGAAGCGTGTTCTTCTACAGTTTCTAGGTCTTTACCGTAAAGAACAATGTTGCCTGTATAGTAACCAAAGGAAACATTGCCTGCACTGTTCATGCTACGAGCATTATTGGCGTCTCTGTGCATTGCGTCGGCGTGTCCATCCCGACTTTCTGGCTCCTTTTCTTGATAAAAGTTCAGGAAGCCAACAGCTTTTTTCTTCCAGTTACCAATGTATTTTTTAATAATTTTTTCAGCTTCCCACTGACTGACTGGAATGAAGCGTGTAGACCAACGGAATTCGAAACCAATGTCGGATAGCTGATTGATGATGCCTGCATGTGTTGAACCAGGGAATCCATCAATGTTCATGACACACATAAACTGATCTCCTAGTTTTGGGATTGTTCCCGTTGCTAAAGAGGTCTTTCCAATGTGTGCATCTAGAAAGCTCATAGGGTAGGGGATGTGCATCTTAGCCGGAACCCCTGTAGCACAGTCATTGAGAAAGTTTAAATGCTCATCTGTTGGGTAAGAGTTTTCCGGACTAGGAGAGTATTCTGTCTTGCTTAGACGTCGTAATCTAAAGGCAACCGTTAGAATATTCTCAAACTCAATGACCTTTTCCTTGAAGTTTCTTAAGTGCTCCTCAGCATATGCTCTATCTCCAATGTAATCCGACGAGTCTTCCCCCTCTACATCAAAGAAGAAGTTTTCTGTTTTCTTTGCCGTGTCTTTGACTGGCAAGAAGGTAAGGGTGAGGTAAGTAGATGATTTATAAGAGTTACCTTCTTGAGTGAAGTATTCACGTCTCTCTTCTTCAATTAATTCAGTGACTCCTGACGAGAAATGTGAGTATTTCTTTTCGCTCAATACATCCACACGGTGTCTAATGCAGTTGATATGATACATCCAACCAGAACCAAGGACGGTCATGGCCTTGTTGATATACATCATTTGCTGATCTCGCTCTAGGGCGGTCATTGATTTCTCATCTCCACCCATATACTCCCAAGTTACCATATAAGATCCATCTTTGTTGACGATGAATCCAGGTTCAGGAGATAAAGCGTAAGGGAGTAAGTCTGATAAGGCATGTTCCTCAGCTTTATGAAATGCCTTTAAATTGAATAAGAAACGTGGGGACGTTGAATTATGTTTTTCTTTTGTTGACATTTTTAATTATTCCTTGGGCTTGACGTTATACCTTTCCACAAAGTTTGTGTAAACATGAGGAGTAGATGAAGGGTAATAGATTTTTTTTTGTTTTAAGGTTCTGAGGTAAATTTTTGCCATGAATTCATCAGTTTCCCCAAGCTTACGAATGAGTGGGAGTGTTATGCTACACAGAACGATGGCAAAGACAATTGCGACAAGGGTTTGGGCTTGGATTACCAGAACAAGAACGATTGTTATGATCGGGCCGATGAGTTCACGCTCCCCGCCCATAATAAGGTCGGGAAAGAAAAGTGATTGAAAGACGGGGGTTCTCTT
>CAYUKP010000131.1:0-5817 GCA_964445335.1 uncultured Verrucomicrobiales bacterium | reverse complement strand
CCCTACCTTTTTGAATCCCTTTACAGACTTTGGCTTCAAAAAACTCTTTGGTGAGGAAGCAAGCTTACCCCTTCTGAAAAGTTTCTTAAATTCCTTACTCCCAGAGCATCACCAGATTCAGAAGCTGGAGTTTAAGAACTCTGAGTTTATGGGGAGAAGTGTTCATGACAGACGAGCTATATTTGACCTCTATTGCGAGGCAAGTTCAGGTGAAAAATTCATCGTCGAGCTACAGAAAGAGAAGCAAAACTTCTTCAAAGATAGAAGTGTCTATTATGCAACCTTTCCGATTCAGGAACAAGCGCAACGCGGAAATTGGGATTTCCAACTCACCCCTGTGTATTGCATTGGCATCCTAGACTTCTGCTTTCAGTCGAACGGCCTCAAAAAGCAGGTGCATCATGTCATACAGCTAAAGAACCAAGAGAATAAGGTATTCTATGATAAGCTGACCTTCATCTATCTAGAAATGCCAAACTTCACAAAAACGGAATCTGAGCTAAAGACCAAATTTGACCTGTGGTTGTATTTCTTTAAACACTTAGCAGACTTACAAGAGATTCCTCGGGTTTTTATGGGAAAAGAAGAGTTTGAAACGGCGTTTGAGACCGCCTCTTTAGCAATGCTTACACACAAAGAACATCTAGTTTATGAAGACAGCTTAAAGGCTTATCGGGACTTAAATAACGTCTTGGATACCAAGTATGAAACGGGTAAGAAGGAAGGAAAAAAGGAGGGGCTAGCGGAAGGGATGGAAGAAGGTTTAGCGGAGGGGATGAAATTTGCCTTAGCGCAACTGATAGCTACAGGCATGTCTGAAAAGGACGCTCGAACCCTTCTCAAGATGGATTAATTTGGCCTCGCTCTCGTCTCAAGGAGAGATGAAACATGCCTCACACCTTCTCCGAACGATGAGGCAAGGCTTAGAAGGGGCGAAGCTCGTGCGGGGCTGGACACTCTCAAGAAGCCTGAAGACGGACTGTATAACTTCCGCAACTTGAGAAAAGATGTGTTTTTCTAAGCTTTAAAAACGGGTGGTTTAAATATCCGCTAAACTTTGAATTCATTTACTTCATTACTTCACAACTTCGTCTAAATCCATATTAAGGAAGGGGATAGCGCCTCCTCCTGTGAACTTTGGTAAGACGCCGTCCCATTGTTCGATGGTGCGGAGTTGGATGAGTTCAGGGTTGTTGCGGAGGGCGTTGGCTTCACGTTCTATTGCTTCGGCTCGGGCAATGGATTGTTCTGTAATGGCGACAGCTTTTGCCTCGGCTTCTAGTTTGGCCTTTTCTTTAGCCCCTTCAGCTTGAATGATGATTTTTTCTTTTTCTTGTTTAGCGCGGAGGGCTTCTTGCTCAGCGGTTACTTTGGCTTCAATGGCCGCCTTAAACTCTCGTGAAAATTCAAAGTCTGTGATGGCGATGTTATGAATGTCGAGACAGGCGCCGAGCTCTTTTTGTTTGAGAGATTTGTCGATAAAGGCTCTGAGCTTTTCTTCTACTTGGTCTTTTACCACGGAACGTTGGGTTACGAGCTTTTCAGCGGTAAACCCTGCAGTTACGGACTTTAGGCATTCTTGGATGGCTGGGTCGATGATGGTGTGAGCAAAGACTTCTCTGTTTCCAATTTTCTGGAACATTTGAGGAGCCATGGCTCCAACGATGGAATATTGCACATCTATCTCGGTGGAGACGGTTTGGAGATCTTTAGATGCTGCGGTGGTTTTCGCAGATTCTTTACGCTGTCTAATGTCGATTTGGGTTATCTTATCGATTCCAGGAATGCAGAAGTGCATTCCTTCGGGCATATATTTGGGGTTTACTTTACCTAGAGTAGCCTTAACGCCAGCATGGCCTGGCTCTACGATGACAAAGGTGCCTCTAAGAGCGGAGGCTAAAAAGATGAGAATGATAAATAGGGGGATGACCTTGAAAAAGGAAGGGACGCCAGGGCGTACATCGATTGGTTTACGTGGGGTAGCCATATGGCATAATATGGAGAAATCTGTGAGATTCTCCACCTTTTTCTGCGCTGCGACAAAACTAAAAAACGCACGATCTGAGGCCGTGCGTTTGTAAGAAAACATGAGGAGGAAAGAAATTTAGTGCCCTTTGTTGAGGAGCTGGTTTTTCTTACGTAGAAGGTTTTTCTGATACTTGCCTTGGACGATTTCAATGATGAAGAGAACTGCGATGACAAAGTAGAAAGTGGTTTTGGTCATAGCGTGAACCTTGTGTCCAAAGAATTCTAGATGCGCAAGGTGAGCACCTTCGGTGATGAGCATGATCCCAACAATGAAGAGGATGAAGAGTCCTACGACCTCATACATTCTGTTTTTGTGTAAGAAGTTTGTAATGACATCTGAGAGAGAGATCATGAGAATACCGCTGATAACAATGGCGGTAGCCATCACCCAGAATACGGTCGTAATGGCCATTGCACTAAGGATTGAGTCAAAGGAAAAGACGAGGTTCATGACGACAATGGAAGTGATGATCTTGCTGACAGATCCTGCCTTTTTCTTTCCGTGGTGTGCTTCCTCATACGAGAGCATGTGCATGATTTCCTTAGTAGCAGTATAAAGAATGAATGCTCCTCCGATAAGGGTAATCAGAGCGTGTCCAGTCATTGCCACATCAAAGGCATCGGAGTGATACGTCCAGAAGGCGGTTTGGAGCTTCTCGACAAGGTTTAAGATCACGAATAGTAAGACGACTCGTAAAACAATTGCTACAGAGATCCCCGTCACTCTAACAAACTTTTGGCGGTCTTCAGGCGCTCGTTTTGACTCTAAAGAGATGTATAAGAGATTATCAAAGCCTAGAACGGCTTGTAAAATGATAAGCATAAATAAATCAAATATGTTGGCTGTCATATGGTTTAGTTCTAAATATTTTTTTTTAAACCTCAACTCTACTTTATTAAAAATTTTATTGTGTAGCTAAGCATCTTTGATGGGAGGCTGTAAATTGGGCGGTTTTTGTGTGAAATTGTCTTATTTTACTTTGGGTGGGTGCATATTAAACTTTTTCTAATTAGTTTATTTCATAGTCAATCATGTATGAGTGTCCTTTTCTAAGCTTTATTCGTGACAATAAGAGGGGGGAGGGGCTCTAAATGTATAAGATTCTTTCGCTTTTTGACTCTAATACTAAAGTTTATGCAGCCCCCGTTAATTAAAATTTTTTTTCGTACCCTCTGTGCTCTGCTCACGGTCACTTTGTCATTTGCGCAGTTAGATGTCGTGCATTGGTTACCTCCTCTCGTAACAGACGCGATAGGAGCCTCGACTTCTAATTTACATACGCAACGTCTGATTATTTCGACTCCTTCTACCAATGATGTAGCTTATACAGTAGTAGATGGGGCGGGTAATGTTGTATCGACGGGGACAGTCTCAAATGCTTCGCCAGTAGATGTCGTTTTAGGCGCTTTAGTTTCTGGTGATTACACGAGCTCGACTTCAGGAGCGGGGAATATTATTGATTATTCTCAGTTTAATACGGTTTCACAAGAGGGGCTTTTTATTTCAGCTGATGAACCAGTATATGTCAATTTACGACAGAGATCGAACAGTCAGGGGGCATCCTTGACTGCGAAAGGGTGTTCGGCGATCGGGACGGAGTTTCGGGTAGGCTTGATGAGGGAACGGGAAGCTTTTGGAGTAGAAGATTACCGAAACCAGTTTGTTTCGGTAATGGCGACAGAGGATAATACGGTTGTGACCTTTGATGACTTCAAGCCTGGAGTCGTGGTGAGTGGTGGCACAGCAACGACGGAACCTCCTGCTTCGGGAGACCCATTGACGACAGATCCTATTACGGTGACGCTGAATGCCAACGAGTCCTATGCGATCGGGATTCATATGGCCTTTTATCGAGGAGATGGAGCGACTGCTAGCATTAATGATCTGAATGGAACACGTGTCTTGGCTGATAAGCCCATTGTGGTGAATACCGGAACATTTTTGGGTTCACCAACCTCTGCCGGATCTCGTGATGCGGGTTTTGATCAAATGGCGTCTATCGCTCGTGCGGGAGTAGAGTATATTGTGGTTAAGGGCGGTGCGCCCGAAACGAGTGAGTTGGAATCTCCGATGGTAGTTGCCACGGAGGATGGAACAGATGTCTTTGTAAACGGGGCATTAACGCCGATCAATACCACGCCACTCGATGCAGGAGATTATTTGTATTTGGATAATAACTGGAATGCAGACGGTATTCTCTATGTGAACACTTCGGCTCCTGCTATGATGTTTGCTACCACTGCAGGAGCAAATAGTGCGGCGACTCCTGGATTTAGTTTCTTACCACCTTTAGATCCTGATATTGCAACGTCCGTAGATAATATCTATAATATCAATCAAATTGGGCCTGCTATTTTAAGGGCTGTCACAACGACAGGTTCGACAGTGACTTTTGGTGGTGTTGCTCCCGCAAATGGACCGTTAGCGGTGACAGGCAATGATGAATGGGTTGTTTACACTCAGGAGAATGTAACGGGTAATGTTGCAGTAGAGAGTACAGGACCTGTGGCGGTAAGTGTGATGAACTTTCAGAATCCTGTAGGCGCACAGGGCTATTTCTCAGGGTTTCCAGAGTTTCGTCCGCAAGTGCTTGCAGAAGATGACGGGTGCGGAGAGGGGGCGAAGATTACCGCAATAGACCCTTCAGGAGGTTTGTTACGTTTTTTTGAATGGTTTTATGCAGACGGGACTCCGACAGGGGTGACCGGAGATGTGTTTTATCCTACGGATTTTGGAGAATACTTTGTGAGGGGGAGTATTAGTGCCACTGCTCCTTGTCCTACGGCAGATTCTGAGATGATAGACTTTCAGCCGTGCCCTGAGGCAGACATTGCTCTGGTGAAGTCCGTAAGTTCAGAGGTGGCTGCTGTAGGAGATACGGTGACTTTTACGCTGACAGTGACCAATAATGGCCCTGATAGCGCTCCTAATATCGAAGTCCTAGACGTATTACCCGATGGGTATACCTATGTTGAGGGGTCTATAGCGGGTGGGGAAAGTATGGTGGATTCAGATCCGTCAGGAACTGGGTTACAATGGGATGTTGCTTCCTTATCAGCAGATACAGGTTTAAATGAACTGGTATTAACCTTTGATGCAACAGTCTTAGCAACAGGAGATTATTTGAATGAGGCAACGGTTTCGACTTCTGCTATTAATGATGATGAAACGGATAATACTGATCAAGCACAAATTGAGATCGCAGTTCCTGCCTCAGAAGTTACGAAAACCTTAACTGGTCTGGCTTCCGTCGGTAGTGTGTTTACGGCAACTTATGTAATCGAAGTCGAGAATACAGGTAATGAAGCTCTGGAAAGCCTACAGCTTGAGGATGCGATTTCATTGGCACCCAATACGTTCCCTTCTGGTTCGACGGTAACGGTGACGTCAGTGACGAATTTGACTCAGAACCCCTCATATGACGGGGTGAGTGATACGGCATTACTAAGTGGGAGTGATACACTAGCGGTTGGAGATACGGGATCTATTGAGCTTCAGGTTCAGTTTAGTTTAGACGGTAACCAACCGTATCAGAATCAGACAGTGCTCGAAGCACAAGGCAGTATAAGTGCTGAGGTTATTTCGGAGCCTTCGGATAACCCAGATACAACGGTAGATGACGATCCTACCCCTGTAAATCCTGAAGCTACGCCTGAGGTGGAAGTAACGAAAACATTAGATTCGATTCTTGATAATGGAGACGGGAGTTTTACTGCACGCTTTACTTTGACTTTATCAAATACTGGAGAAGAGCCTTTAGTGAATTTGTCCTTGGATGAGCCTTTGGG
>CAYUKP010000130.1:0-5848 GCA_964445335.1 uncultured Verrucomicrobiales bacterium | reverse complement strand
TCCTCATTACTAAGTTCTCTGTATTGAGTTATAGTAGCTTCCCCTCCCCTTACTGTAGGCTTCAGCGCTCAACCGACTAAAGAAATGTCCTCGAATAATAACAATAGACCGCATAATAACTCGCGTTCCGACAATCGCCCTTCAGGCCCACGTAAAAATAATTATCGTAAAAATGGCTCTAAAAGACCACATAAAGGAGTTCCACCACGTCGTAGTAAAAAGCCTGTTAAATTAACATGGTGGCAAAAATTCCTAAAGGCTATTGGGCTCTACAAAGCTCCTAAACAAGCTGCGCCTAAAACTCCTCAAGACACCAACAAAGGCAAAGCCCCTCAGAAGAAAAGGCCGGCTAAGAAAAAGTCTCCAAAACAGGCTCCTCCGCAAAAAGTTGACAGCACAAGACTTTACGTTGGTAACCTTTCCTATGATGTAAATGAAACAGACCTGATTGATCTATTCAAAGGGTTTGGCTCTGTCAAAAACGCACAAGTAATCTACAACAAACGCACACAACGATCCAAAGGATTTGCCTTCGTAGAAATGATTAGTGTTGACGATGCAAAAAGAGCAGCAGAAATCCTTCATGAACAACCATTTATGGGGAGAAACTTGATTGTGAATGGAGCACGAACAGAAGAAGAAGAGCGCTCAGAAACCAGTAAAACAGCTTAATAAAAAATTTTATTTTTCTCTATTGAAGACGTTTTTCACTCTTGTAGTGAAAAACGTTTTTTATTAAATTTTTGAAAGTTTCTAAAAACCTGAGAATAAACATCTGTTTGAGAAGCCTCCCAAACTTGTTCCAACAGCTCATACATTCTGATTATATTCATTGGATGTTGTATCGTATCGGAAAACCCTTTCTGATATTCGCTCCAAGTCACAGAATGCCCCAATCCTTCGGGAGCATCAGTTTCAACAAAAACCCGCTCTTTAGGAATCTTACGAAAAACCTCCCACTTATTAGGAACACTTTGATCAAAGTGTCTCGGCGACAGAGAAAAATATGCCCCTAGTTCCATAAACGCATCGAGCATTTCTATAGGCCCCAGATATCCATGAAGCAAGAAAGGTGGCAACTCATCAAAGCTTTTTAAACTATCTAATAATCCCCCCCAAGCTCTTACACAATGTATCGAAATCGGTCGTTCTAAGGTGCAAGCCAATGCTAACTGTTGCTCCAACACAGACTTCTGAACCGATAACTTTCCAGCTCTACGGCTCTTATCTAACCCGACTTCTCCGACTCCTGCACTTTCATCTTGCTGTAATCTTAGCTGCAATTCCTGTAACCATCCGCGCTCTAATACGTCAACATACCAAGGGTGTACCCCATAGCAAGCCTGAACCTTTGAAGGATGGATCCTAGCCAAATATGCGACACTATTCCAATCTTTTGGACTTGTTCCATTCACAATTACTCCAGACACATGACCCCAATACGAGTCTAGCACATCAGCATTTAAAGATTGAAGATGTGTATGAACGTCAATGCAAGAGCCATAAGTCATAGACTAAACAACAAAATATCCTATAACATCAGATAAAAAAGTCTTGATCCGCCTCAACAGGCAAATTGTCACTTCCTAATAAAAATCTACCTCTCAAACCTTTTTTCCAAGCAGCCTGCCCTAGGTCTGTCGGCTTAATTTTCTGGGGATCTGGAGTAGATATAGCCTTCACCAAACATCCATTCATCACAAGAGAGTAAGAATTTATTGTCTTATCATGAGAAGACATAGGGGCTCCATCAATTTTATAAAAAATAGCCTCTTGGTTCACTCCTTCACACAGATCAAGATTCTTTGTAAAGTAATGATCACATTCTTTTTTTATACCTTTCTGTAGTTGCTCTACAACACCTCGCTTCTCAAAGGCAAGTAGAGCAATAACATGCTCTAGAGGTTGAGGGGATTGCACTCCAAACTGCTGCCCACGCTTAAAAACCACCAATTCCGCGAGTTGCATCGCATTTCGTAACCTAAGGAAAAAGTCCACCTCATCGAGCTCCTTTAACTCTGACCTTAAAGCCCTTGGAATTCCCCGATAACGTAGCGCCTCTCTTCGCACGTTCTTTCCATGCCATAATATACGTTGATCAAATGCTTTGCGCCCCAATTCAAAGTAACTCTCAGCTAATCTACGTCTCGAAGCATCTCTCTTTCCTTGCAAACACGAACCAAAGAGAACCTTTACTCCATACCGCTGACGACGAGGCAACTTCCATAGAACCCTTTCCTGATCAAAAGTAAAAATAGACCCCCACAATCCATCCATATAAACAGGAAGCACAGGGCTACCTGACTGTCGCGCAATCAATTCAAACCCTCGCTTCAATTCAGACAATCCACCAGTTCTAGTCAATTGCCCCTCAGGAAAAATGCACACAACAGCACCTTCTTTTAAAGCTTGAGCCGCTGATTGAATTGCCTCTTTTGCCTTTGATCGAGAAATAGGAATAGTATTGGCATATCTCGCAAACCACCCCACCCCAGGAGTCTCAAAACAATCTTCTATCATAAGGAATCTAATCGAGCGCTTACTCGCTGCCGTTAAAATCAATGTATCTATATAGGACACATGGTTTGGCGTCATCAACACGCCTCCCGAGGTTGGAAAGTGCTCTAGGCCAGTAACTTTGATCTTATAAAATTTGATTACAAAGAACGTCACCAATAGATCAATCGTCTCACGACTATACAGACGGCCATAATACACCCATGCCCCCACAAGACATCCTCCTAACATTAAACTCTGCAACGCAATCGAAACATCTAAAAGAGTCCATACCAATTGTAAGAGAACAGCTCCCAACCCTGCGAGACAGTCTAAAACCGAAGACGCCGCCAATAGACGGCCTCGACTCTCCGCCGGCAACAAATCCTGTAATAAACCATTAACAGGCACTAAAAAAACGGCTCCTGTAAAACCTGCAAAACCTAGCCCAAAATACATCAAAAAACTCTCTAGTGAAGCCAAAGAAATCAAACCTGTAGCACCGATCATCCCGCCTAACCCAATAAGAATCAATCCTGGTTGAATGGCCTTTCTAGACATCCATGATGCTAAGCTCCCACCTATGATGATCCCTAAACTAGAAACTACCATAACCTTTGCCAACTCTTCACCATAGGACGCTCCATTTGCTTCGGAAATCTGTCTTGCCAATACGATTTGCCAAAGGTTAAGCACCCCCCCATACCCCCAAAACAAAGCCTTCGCAATTGCCATACGCCTAACGGCCACAACTTTGAAAAGATCTTTTATTTGTAAGAAATGTCCAAAGATCTGCAATCTTGGCAATTCTCCTTTTTGGACAACTACTGTTTTTCTAATACGAAAAGACAAAAACAAAGGACTCAGAGTCGCCATCGTTAAATAAAATAAGGGGATTGCAGCTGATTCCCACCCCGATTTTCCTTGCTTCAACAAAGCTGAAAAAATAACACCTGCTAATATTTGCCCCATACAAACTGCAAATACGACTGTAAATTCCATTATCCCACTAGCACCCCCTAGTTGATTAGAACCCACCAACTCTTTAATTACTCCTCTTTTGGCTGGACTAAGAATGGCTGATTGGATAGCTAGCAATAAAAAACAAAAGACCATTCCCTGAAATGACTCCATCTGAGCAAACTTATACATGGCCAAAAGAACAAAGGTCTGTAAAACGGCAGCCCCTCTAATGATGAGGACTTTGGAATATTTATCAGAAAGCCACCCTGCGATAGGGGCTAAAAATAAAAATGGCAAAACCATGAGAGCTGCTAAAATATGGGGTATTTGACTAAAACTCCCCATATTATTCTGCACAACCCAATAACTCAGAGGAATAATCAAAAACTGAGCCATCTTATCATTGAAAGCATTCTGAGTTTGCATCCCGACTAAACTGATAAAGGACTGCTTGATCTCTCTACTAGAATTCATAAAAAATTTTCTCTTACTAGTTATTTTGTAAAGTTTAGAATACAGGCATTCAGCACAGATTCTTACTTACAAGGCATACCGCAAGAATATTTAACGGATAATGGGAGGCTTTAAATAAGAAAAACTGTTATTAAAACATGATTCAAACACCTTCTTTTATCGAGTTTGCGAAGATATTCTACATCTATAACTCCATTCAACAAAAACACGTCACCCTCAAGCCTCTCGTCGTATTCAATCTCTAAAAACTTAGAGATCTTAACCATTTCAAAGGCTAGCATTTGCCCAAGAGCCCTTCACGTCTCTGGCTATAGAATATATATAATTTAAAAATAAAGAAAAGGCTCTAGAAAGCAATGTATCGGTTATCTATACAACCCACCATACCCGTATGACATCCCATAAGAATAAGGATCCGCGTATGTAGGCTCAGAATCTATATCGTTTGTTTTTGTCACCTTTTTTTCAACCTTTTTCTCTGGGAGCTTCTTATTCACCAACTGATTGATCTTATCATTTAATTGATCTAGCTGTTTTCTATTTTTGGCTTTGAGTTCTTCAGTCCCCTTACCTTCAGCTACCAATTCTAATGTATCATTCATTATCTTCCGGTGCTCTTTCTTTAGTCGCTTAGCATCTAAATCAGAAAGCACACCCAACCTGTAAAGCCTAATCATTCTCTGACGTGTATGCTTATTATAAGCTCCTAAACCTAGCTCACGCTTATCTTGTAATTGGGGATCGGAAGCAATCTGCTCTCGTGTTTGAGCAGATGAAAACTGGTTCAGAAGGCATACATGCAATACAAATAGAATAAATTTTTTCATAACTTATTTTACACTTTTAAGATTTGTTTTACTAGAAATTTCATAACTTCTTGTGATTATTTGCCCTTTATGTCGCATTTCAAGTGCTACATTAAGATCTAAAGTATATTTTCTAAGAAGATTAAACTTGGGGTCATACCAGCAAAACCCTTGGTATTTTTTTGACTTTAAAGAGATTTCCTTACCTTGATGGTTTGTCTCAACATTTAAGTCAGACGAATAAAAAAACCTCTGACAACTATGGCCCTCTAACATCTCAACTGCTCCACATTTACAATATAAAGTTATTTCATAGGGCTTTTTTTCTATAAAAAGAGTTAACTTCTTAGACCAAGTATCTCCTTCTTTTACAGGCTTTGGAGGTAAAACATCTAAACCTTGTCTAAAAAACATTTCTACTAAAGACTGCTCTACTTTAAGTTTCTCCAACACCTCAAAGTTTGATATTCTATCTGACTTTATATACGTAAGGTCTGGCATATAATATGATGTCAATTCAGCCTCTAATAAAGGCTTAGTCAAACGGGCTAGTGGCCCACGGTCGAATTCTGGAGAAGAACTATCCACATTTACAAAAGAAAACCCCTGAAACCCTGCATTCATTTTTAAAGAGTCTATCGTTGTTTTAAACGCAAGCGTTTCTTTTTGAGCTTCCACCTTACGCGTATAACTCAACCCGAAGTCCCCCTCGATTGGCATAAGCCCTCCAGACTTAAAAGGCAACGCCGCTTGCGTCTTAAATTCAGCCACTAAGTCGTACACATATGACTTTGAGGGTTGAAAACTCTTCTTCACATCATATTGAGCGAAACACACACTCAACATGCAACTAACCCCAAATAAAAATTTACTTACATTCATCACACAATTTCTAATAAGCTCCCCGTTTTCATGCAAATGGATTCTTACGTAAAAAACTCCTCAAGCCTTCGAGCTTTTCTCCTGCTCCTCGATCAAGAAGGCCATAGCTCGACCTCTGCCTCCACCTAAAGCCTTATCTTCAGTATCCATCGCATCGGTTAAATAATCTCCATCACGATCTCCTTTAATATATTGACGCTTAATATCACGCCGTATTTCCTTTAGAG
>CAYUKP010000129.1:0-5957 GCA_964445335.1 uncultured Verrucomicrobiales bacterium | reverse complement strand
GTAACCCCAACATCTCCACCCGTGACGCCCTCATCAGAGCGCAACAACTCCTGGGCACCAAGGAGGCCGAGATTAAGATCTTCTTCGACCCGAACAAGAAGTAAGAACACCACGGAGCAACCTTTGTTGCTTCAGCGGTGTTTGCTAATGCTTCTATTTAAGAGGTGGTCGCCATAGACTTGCTGTTGCTGTAAATGAGGGAGGTGGATATAGCCGATATGGCAATCACAAGTTTGATTCGTACAGGGCTGAGGTGAGGAGCTAAGACTCTTCACTAATGAGCCATCATAGAGGTTGCCAATTTTGGTTTTGATAAAGTGGCATCTGTACGCATCTCCTTCTCCGTCCACCGAGAACATCAAGTGCCCAGCATTACAAGGCCTGCCATAGCTAGGATGATTGATTGTGTTGACGCGAAATTGGGGGTCGATCGCTACGAAGCGTTCGATTTCATGATCCGAGTAATAATTACTTACGTCTTTGTATGCATTTGCCCATAAGTAGATGTTATCGGGTAATCTACTTCTCATTTCTTCGAAGAGAGTGAGGTCTTCTTTGAGCCCTACCATTCCTACACTGTAGTGTACGCCTAGGGCGTTTAGGATCTCGCATTGTTTTAAGAAAGAGTCTAGAGTAGTTTGGCTTGGGTGAAAGGTTGCCCAGAGGGCGAGTGTGTTCAGATTACATTCTGAAAGCCATTCTAATTTTCCCGAGAGGTTCGTTTGGATAGAGGCGCGATATACATTTGGAAGGTGACTAAGTTTTTTGAGAGCTGCTTGATAGCTTCTATGTATCATCGCTTCACCCCATGGAGTAATAAGGATACCAATATTTTGGCGAGATTGCTCACTGACCCAATCGACAAAACGGTTTAGTTTTTGCTTATCGGCCTGTAGTTCTGCTGCGGTATTTGAAGTCTTAGCAAATGGACAGTAATGGCAGGCGTAGTTGCAACTCGAGAGGGGTCCTCGGTAGAGAATATTCCAAGCGTCAGGTGAGTTCATATGCTGCCATTTTCTGAGAGATATTATTGGAAATGAGCCATGGTCCAATTAAGTCTGAATAAGCATAAGCATTGGGCTTCAGAACTAGTCTGTCCGATTGCTGTTCTGCTAGTCCTGTAGTGATTAATTCTTCAAGCTCCGCACCAAAACAATGCTCTGGAGAGACTCCAAATTCGTCGATGAATGATGGATAATGTAGTCCATCTCTTCTTAAGATAGATTTAATCAAGTATCGTCTTTGGCGATCGTCTTCAGAGAGTAGACAGCCATAGTCAGCATGTTGGAAGTCTTCTTTAGTCTTGTTGATGAAATCTTCTAGGATAGCGAGAATTCCTTTTCTTCCAACCGCATACTCGGAACTGTAGTGCAGATTCTTTGTGTATGATCGCGCGCCAGCACCGAATCCGATCATCCCATCTTCTTGGCAACAATGGATAGCACCTTGATCCTTAGGTACAGGAGCATCGTGACGGCGGAACAGTCTCATGGAGATTTGCTCATAGCCACATGAGAGTAGATAGTCTCGAGCTGTTTGATAGAGGGTGGGCCTCATGTCTGACGGTTCACGCTCTAGTTTACCTAGCCCAGTGAGGGGTCTGACGTATAGAGGATATAGATAGAGCTCTTGAGGAGAGTAGGAGACTGCAGTTTGTAGGGAGGATTTCCATGATTGGACGGTCTGCCCTTTTACACCATATATGAGATCGATGTTGAAGACTGGAAAGTTGGCATCATTGATCAGCTTCAGAGCGTTCAGGAGAGTTTCTCTTTTTTGTGGACGCCCGAGAGCCTTTGTTTCTGATTCGATAAAGCTTTGGACGCCAATACTGAGGCGTGAGATTCCCAAGCTCTTGAGTAGGGATAGCTTATCTGCCGCAATCGTAGCGGGGGAGGTCTCAAACGAAATAGGGGTGCCTGGAGCAAATCCTCCGAAGTGGGTCTCAATGGAGGAGAAGAGAGACTCTAGTTCTTGGCATGATAGAAATGAAGGAGTGCCACCTCCGAATGCCGCTTGGGAAAAGTGGGGCGCATCGAGCATATCGCTAATGACTTCCATTTGGCGATCAAGGCTCTGAAGGTAGCGGCTAACTAAATCGGTTTTGGGGTGGGTAGTTGTAAAGAGGTTGCAGAATCCACAGCGCATTTCACAGAAAGGAATATGCATGTAGAAAAATAAATTGGAGAGGTCCTCCTTTTGCCAATACGGAGCAAGTGGGATTGGGGTACCGAGTGGGCGGTATGCAGTCTTATGGGGGTAGCCATATGCATAGCCTTGGTAGAGGTCTTCTGATAATTTAGAGCTGAGATTATTCATGAGGGAGAAGAAGGGTGTGGGAATATGGGACAGTAAAGACGTGCTCGTGACCGACGCGATGACCGATGAAACCAGACTCTCCATAGAGAGTTCCGTGATCCGAGCACATAATGATGAAGGTTCCTCGTGATTTGAGAGTATCAATCAGTGGAGGGAGGCAAGAGTCGACATACCGTAATGCCGCAGCATGTGTGTCTAACGAGTCGCTTTGGTGTTCTAGGTAGTGGCAGTTAGGCTGATGTATCGCGCTAATGTTAATGTAGAGCAATGATCTAGATTCGGAAGGTAGAGCGCTTAAGATCTTACTAGCGAGTGTGAACTGGAGTTCCGTAGAGTGGTGACCTGTTACACCCATTTCGGGGCTCCAATGACTCTCTGTAAATAAGTCTGGGAACACATTGCTGATGGCGTTTTGTTTATTAAAGAAGCCAACGCCTCCAATACAAGAGGTATGATACCCCTCTCTCTCTAGAGCAGATATAAAGTTGTCTTCAGGAAAGCAATAGGTGTTATTGCCAGTCGTCTCACTGCCAGCAAAGGTAGAGGCAAAAAGGCGTTCTGTGCTAGCCCTCGCGTCTGCTGGAGTGGGGAGAAAACCAGCAAAAAAAGCACTATGTGCTGCGTATGTAAAGCTTCCTGGGGAGTGACGCTTCTCCCACCCGTTTGGAAAGAGTTTGCGAAGGTTTGGGGTATGACCTGCTGAGTACTCTTGTTCTGCCACATCATAGCGTAGTGAGTCTAAGACTAGAAATGCGATGTCATATTTTCCAACAATTGAATTCATCCCAACTTTTCTAAGATGTTCTCAATTTCTTCAAGATGCGCAATCATGAAAATCTCTTTTGGTATGTGCGATGGACAGGCTTGATTTCCCTGCAACCAAATGGAATGTAACCCTGCATGGTGTGCGCCGAGAGCGTCATTTGTATAATGATCTCCAACGTAGATAACCTCAGCGGGAGGAGTGTTGATTTGATTACAGAGGAGTTGAAAGATCTCTTTTTGAGGCTTTTGGAATGGAGTGTTGGCAGAGATAATAATGTTGGAGTCAGGAATATGCTCCATAATTTGGCTACGTTCTAACTTAGCTTGCTGTAATTCTGCGCCTCCATTTGTCAGTAATGCAACCTGATACCCTTGGTTGCGGAGTCTTTTAATTAATTGGATACTCTTGTGTTCTACCTGGATATGGTGCGGGAGCTCTGACCGAAACCGTAACATGGTTTCTTGTGCGGATAGCTTTAAACCCAAATGCTGAGAGATCCATGAGAAGAATGCCATTCGGTCTCCATAACCATTGTGATCTTGTGCGGAGATAATGGCATATTCATGAGACGAGAGTGTGGAGCCTGCCCATGAGTTCATGAGAGCGCGAAAGGCATGCTCACGAGAGAATAAAGTCTGGTCGAGATCAAAGGCAACGGCTTTTACTTTTTGATTGATATGCATGCTTTTTGTGTTGAGTCCGTTGTAGAAATTCACTTTATTGTGAAGCTATGATCAGTGAAAGTCTGAAGGAGTGGAATGGAACGCCAATCAAATTGTATAAGTCATCAGAGGCGTTAGAGTGTCCAGATGTAATCTATAAAATTGCTTACTCTTGGGATAATGAAAGCGCAGGTGGGTTTCAAGAGTTGTTTCCGCAGTATCTTGCTGATGAGAAGTCTAAGGAGAGTGTAGGTTTATCATTGGGGCTTGATGGAGACATGGCAGACGGATTCTACACAGATACAGTTCAGACACTGCTCAAACATAAAGATCAGTTTCCTAAGCTAAAGTGGTTATTCCTAGGTGACATGGTCGGGGAAGAATGTGAATTGACGTGGATTGAGCAAGGAGATGTAGGAGCTCCTGTGATTGATAGCTTTCCTCAATTAGAAGTTCTCTATGCACGAGGGGGAGAGGGATCTATGGAGTTCTCTAAAGCATCCCATCCTAAGCTTAAGAAGCTGGTACTGCAACCAGGAGCGATGACAAAAGAAATGCTAGACGGTTTATTAGCTTCAGAGTTCCCCGAATTAGAGGAGCTAGAGTTGTGGTTAGGTGACGACGAGCGCGGTGGCGACCTGACTACTGATGATGTGAGAGAGTTACTGATGGGGAATCCGTTTCCGAAGTTAAAAAAGCTAGGCTTAATGAATAGTGGAATTGTGAATGAGATCGCTAAGGATATAGGTAGTTCGGCTATCATCGACCAGATAGAAGAGCTCGATTTATCTATGGGGACACTGCAAGATGACGGAGCTTTGGCGCTTTTAGCTTCTGATAAAGTGAAATCTTTAAAGTCTCTTAACCTAAGGCACCATTACATATCCTCACCTATAATGGATCAATTCAAGGACTTGAGTGTCAGTGTAGACGTGTCAGAGCAGCAGTCGCCTGATGATTGGGATGGTGAGTTGCACTACTATATTGCGATTTCGGAGTAAAATGCGCTTTCTGGTTATTGGTAACCCAGAGAATAGGAGATACCAATTTTTCACCCAAGCTTGTGAAAGGCTTGGGTTGGATGCTCCTAAAATAGTGTCGTGGAGTGATTTATTAAATCATAAGGAGAGATTGGATCTCAATTTTTGTGATGCGGTTCGAGTGGAGTCTACAGGTGAGAATTATGATGTCTATGCGGCACTAGTTCAGCGAGGTGGAGGGGCGCCTATTTCTAGAGGCGAGTATGAGTGTGGGAGGATCGCTGGCGGTAAGGAGTGGTATTCAGGGTGGTGTAGTGTTTTAGGGGAGATCGACAAGCAACTGACTTGTGATGTGCCTGTACTCAATCATCCAGCCGATATAGCTCTTATGTTTGATAAGTTAAGATGCCAGGAGTACTTATCATCAAGAAATGTGGCTGTTCCTAAGATGATAGGACAAGCCTCGAGTGGGCAAGAAGTGATGGAGCTGATGGAGTTATCCAATCGCGGGCGGGTATTCGTAAAGGCTCGGCATAGTTCATCGGCTTCTGGTGTAGTGGCATTACAGAGATCAGGAAATAGAGTCTCAGCGACTACAAGTGTGAGAATGAGGAACGGGTACTTATATAACTCGTTAAAGATGCAGCATTACAGATCACATGATGAAGTGATGGGCTTGTTGGACGTACTCTGTAAGGAACAGGTTTTTGTAGAGCAGTGGTTCCCTAAGTATATGTCTGAAGGCAGGGTTCTGGATTTTAGAGTGCTAATTGTTAGGGGGGAGCCTGCTCATATTGTTGCGAGAGAGAGTTTATCACCGATTACTAATTTACATCTTGGGAATCAGCGTGGAGACCTAAACCGGCTCAAAGAATCGCTCATGTCTAGTACTTGGCAAAGAATGTTAGAGACCGCATCTGTCGCCGCTCAACAATTTGTAAGGTCTCATTATGTAGCCGTTGATATAATGGTTGGTCTAGACGGAGAACAGGTTGCGGTGGCTGAGGTGAACGCTTTTGGGGACTTATTACCGAATTTATTGTTTAACGGGATGACAACTTATGAGTGGGAGTTAAGCCAGTGGTTGCCTTGAGTATGGTATTGTGAGAGATGGAAGTAGTAGAAGTAGGCAATTGGATGCGATTCAAATGTAGGTAAGGGGAGCTCACCGAGCTCGTCGTTTTTTGTATGAATTGTGGGTCATGGGGGAGGAAGTTTGTGTCTTAGGGG
>CAYUKP010000128.1:2573-5979 GCA_964445335.1 uncultured Verrucomicrobiales bacterium | reverse complement strand
GCGTCAGCTTGTTTATATTGCTTTCCTTGAGGTGTCATGAGAATGACTTTTGTGTGAGGCTTTCTCAATTCAGCAATTGCTTTAAAGATGGGTTCAGGTTTGAGGATCATTCCCACACCTCCACCGTAAGGGTAGTCATCTACTTTCCTGTAGCGACCTGAGGCCCAGTCTCTAAGTTGGTGTGCTCTGACGTTAATGAGACCGCGATCTTGGGCGCGTTTGAGGATGCTCTCGCTCAAGGGAGCGAGAGCCATGTCAGGAAATAAGGTGATAATATCTATTTCCATAGTTTGAGGGTTAGTTTCTGAGTTTAGCTTCGATGAAGCCGTCTAGATCTCCATCCATAACTGCTTGTATGTTACCCGTCTCATGCCCAGTTCTTAGGTCTTTGACCATTTGGTAGGGTTGAAACACGTAGGATCGAATTTGTGACCCCCAGCCAATTTCACCTTTTTCAGAATATTCACGATCGGCTTCAGCCTTTTGTTTATCTTCTTCGATTTGGTAGAGACGTGCTTTTAATATCTCCCACGCGAGTTCTCGGTTTCGTAATTGAGAGCGTTCTTGGGTTGAGCGAATAACGATACCTGTAGGTAAGTGCTTAAGAATAACAGCCGTTTCGACTTTGTTTACATTTTGACCTCCAGCTCCTCCAGAGCGTGCAGTTTGAATTTCAACATCTGAATCAGGCACTTCAATTTTGATACTATTGTTTAATTCAGGAGTGGCGTCAATTGCTGCAAATGAGGTGTGGCGCTTACCAGCGGAATCAAAGGGTGAAATACGGACGAGACGGTGCACTCCGCGTTCATTTTTGAGATATCCATATGCGTATTCACCATCGATTTTTAAGGTGGCGCTAGAGATTCCCGCGCCTTCGCCTTCGGTGTAATCAGTGGTAGTGACCTTGAAGCCTTTGCTTTCAGCCCATCGCGTATATGTTCTGAGGAGCATACCAGCCCAATCACATGCTTCTGTACCACCAGCTCCCGAAGAAATCGTGAGGTAACAATTACAGGGGTCGGAGGGCTTGTTAAGTAAAGTGATAAGCTCGAATTTGTCCAACTCTGTAGAGAGAGCGTGGAATTCTTCATGTGCTTCTGATTGCAGTTCAGCATCGTTCTCTTCCTTGGCAAATTCGAAAAGCACCTCTAGATCGGATGTACGCTTTTCTAGAGCAAGATAAGGGTTGAGTTTTGACTTGAGGAGGTTGGCTTCCGCGACAATCTCTTGTGCTTTGGTGGCATTATCCCAAAAGTCGTTTGCTTGCATTTTTTCATCAAAAGCCGCAACATTTTTACTAAGGGTATCGACGTCAAAGATACCTCCTGAGTTCCGATACCCTAGCTGATAGAGCAGTAGGGTCGAGCGACAGGAGGTCAACGCTATTTTGATTAGACATAAAGTGTGTGATAAAAGTTAAACTTTCCCACCTTTACTCACTCATTAACAGGATGCAATGCCTAAATTATGTCAGATCAGGCAGAGGTAGAAGCTTAAAGCTTATGTCCCATTTTATCGCGCTTGGTCTGGAGGTATTTTTCATTGTGTGGATTGGACTCAGGGATGATTGGTACTTGCTCCACGATTTTGAGTCCGTATCCATCTAGCCCCACAACTTTCTTTGGGTTATTGGTCATGAGTTTGATTTCTTTGATGCCTAAGTCACTGAGGATTTGCGCACCTGTTCCATACTCTCGTAAATCGGGACTGTAGCCAAGTTTTTCATTGGCCTCTACAGTATCCAAGCCTTGCTCTTGAAGTTTATAAGCTTTGATTTTTGCAGGGAGGCCGATCCCACGCCCTTCTTGCCTGAGGTAGAGTAAGACGCCTCCTTCTTTTGCGATTCGTTCAAGTGCGATATGGAGTTGACCTCCACAATCACAACGTCGTGACATGAAGACATCACCTGTAAGACATTCGGAATGCACGCGTAGCAGGGTAGGAGAGTCTTGAGATATTGATCCCTTAACTAAGGCGAGGTGGTGTGAGTCATCTGTATCTACGGTGTAGAGGTGACAGTCGAACTCTCCAAAGTCCGTAGGAAGCTTGATGACTTCATCACAGCGAACATGTTTCTCTGTTTGCCTGCGGTATTCAATGATCTGCGCGACTGTGCAGGCTTTTAGGGCGAATTTTTTTTGAAACTCCCCAAGGTTTCCGATTCTAGCCATTGTTCCATCTTCATTCATGATTTCACAAATAACTCCAGCTTCTGGGTATCCAGCCAAGCGTGCGAGATCAATTGCAGACTCGGTGTGTCCAGCTCTTTTGAGCACTCCGCCTTGTGCTCCTCTTAAAGGGAAAATGTGCCCAGGTTGCACAAGGTCGGTGTGATCCTTGGTCTCATCAGCTAAAATTCTAATCGTGCGTGCTCTGTCACTAGCTGAAATTCCCGTGGTTATACCTGTAGCAGCGTCGACAGAAACTGTGAAATCAGTTTTAAGTGATTCTTGGTTGCGCGCGGCCATCGGAGTTAGTCGAAGCTTTTCGGCGCGTTCAGCCGTGATGGGAGTGCAGATTAAGCCTCTTGCATGCGTTGCCATAAAGGCTATCTGCTCCGCTGTAATCGTGGAGGCAACCCCAACAATGTCAGCTTCATTTTCTCTATTGGGGTCGTCTGCCACGATCACAAGACGATTGGAGCGCAATTCGTCTAAAATTTCATGGATTGGGCTGAATTTCAATTCTTGCATAAAAGATAGATAGTATATTATAGGAGCTTTACACGTTTTTTTTAAGCAGACTGGTGCTTTTTTGGCCGACTCTAATGTCGCCCCTATTTTATATGACCAGTTGTAGAGTTTCATATATCTTGTCATTTGGAACCGGTTGGAGATCGGGAATGTAAGATTGCTTCGCGAGTTTGGTAAAAAAAGGAGTTTTGTGGTTTTTTGTAAGGTTTGAAAGTCAAACAACCCTTACTATTGGATAGGGTATTTAATGTGTCTTAGATGAAAATCGGGTAAACTTTACAGGAATTATTTTCTTTTAAAGTGTATTTAAAATGTTATAATTTTACACTAAGTGGTATTAATGAGTGTTTATTTAAAAATATGAGAGAGATAAAGAGTTGCCTTAAAATGTTTGTTGCCCTGTCAGTGGGGGTAGGAGTTTCAGGAATGAATGTGAATGAAGCAAGGGGGGATATTGTTGTAGCAGTAGACCCTGCATTAGAAGATCCTATATTAGTAGACCCAATGCCAGTTTCTGTTGAGGAGGGGTTGGCATTGTGTTCGGACGGGATTGATAATGATGGAGATAGTTTGATTGATTGTGAAGACCTCGGATGTAGTGACATGGCAGGTTGTTTAGATACCGACGGTGATACGATATTAAATGGGCTTGATTGTGACGATGATAACGATGGAATACTAGACACTTACGAATGCAGTTATCTTGCGGG
>CAYUKP010000128.1:0-2473 GCA_964445335.1 uncultured Verrucomicrobiales bacterium | reverse complement strand
AATGCGACTGTTATCGATCCTGATAATGAAATTGTAGAAGGTAATGGCTATTCTCTAACCAATGGAGGATCTTTCAACCAAACGCATACGCACGATCAAACAGTTGGAAATTTTGGAGCAATCGCTAATCGAGATTTGAATTGGTATGTTGTTATGCCTCCGGGAGCAACAGAGTTTACCATTACTGCGGTAGGAGGGTCTGCTACGGAGGGTTTTCGCTTTGTAGCAGCTAAGCCGTGTGACACTGATAATGACGGTACTATTGATAGCTTAGACACAGACGCTGATAATGATGGAAGCCCTGACGCTATTGAAGGCGATGGAGATGTTGGATATGACTCTCTTGATGAGAACAACTTTATTACAGGGGATGTTTCGCCGTGTGGATTACCTGTGATCGCAGATCCAACAGGAGGTGGGACTGGTCAGGGGGTAGGTTCATCGAATGAGGATACCGTTTTTCCTGAGGATTCAGAGTCATTGTGTAGTGACGGTCTTGATAATAATAACGATGGGAGTATTGATTGTGAAGATTTAGGCTGTATGGGGTTTGAGATCTGTGCTGACACCGATGGCGATACGATCTTAGATACGGAGGACGTTGATGATGATAATGATGGGATTCTCGATAGTAATGAACGTGGCGATTGTGGAAATATCGAAGATACGAGTTTAGAGGGGCATAATGCGAATGCATCATCTGGATATAATACGTATGCCTCTTCTTTTGATGCGTCTAGTAATTGGTTTGATGTAGAAGGAAGTACGGGCTATATACAGAGCGGTAACAACCCATCACAAACCACAAATCCATTAGACGCTTCGGATGGAGAGTGGTATATTGGTTTCCATTCAGAGATGTCCAATGGTGGCCATCAAGAAGTCTTTGGGACAGAGCTTGCTATTCCTTTTCAAACAGGTAACCATTATACCTTTGCATTTGATGCGTATCAAATGAATCTAACGATTGGAGGTTTTGCTAACCCAGGTAGAATTCATCTCCTTGGAGTTCGTATGGGAGTTACTCCAGAGCTGACCGCAGCTGAGCGTGATACTGCAGAGACTCTAGCTACCGCTGAAGGTGTTGACCTTTTAGGTGTGAGTGATCTTGTTGATAACACAACAGAATGGAAAAGGTATGAGATTAAATTTCAAGCAAATGCTGACTATGATAAGGTTTACATCGCCATTTCAGGGTCAAGCTCCTTCTTAGGGTTTGATAGAATCGGCCTTACTTGTGAGGTTGATACAGACGGTGACACTATTCCTGATGCTCGTGATACGGATTCGGACGATGATGGATGTCCTGACGCTGTCGAGGGTGATAAACATGTTGGTTACGAATCTCTTGATGCGAACCTAATGATTGTAGGAGAAGTATCTGATACAGGTTTACCTTTGTTAGCTTCTCTTGGGACTAACGAATCAGGGCAAGGTGTGGGGTCTTCTATTGATTCGGCTGATGTTACGGCTTGTGAGGAGGACTCGATTGCGAATTGTTCAGATGAGGTCGATAATGATAATGACGGAACGATGGATTGTGAGGACTCCGACTGTCTTGCGATTGGAGTAGAGTGTGAACGCACGGATGCGTCTTGTCGTGATACCCTAGACAATGATTTAGATGGGTTAGTAGATTGTGAAGATCCTAATTGCATTGATCTAGGTATTGCCTGTGAGAATACCTTGGAAGCCTGTAATGATGGCATTGATAATGACGCTGATGGTACGAAAGATTGCTCGGATCTAGATTGTATTGATGCACAGGTTTGCTTAGAAGATACCCCTCAGTTATGTAGTGATGGGCTAGATAATGATAATGACGGAGATACCGATTGTAGTGATGCAGATTGTGTAGGACTCCTTGCCTGTTCTGATACAGATAATGATACCATCGTAAACGGTTTAGATTGTGACGATGATAACGATGGGATTTCAGATTATGATGAAGGATGTGCTGAGTGTGATGAATCCTTCTTAAATGTGAGCTTTGAGAATACGGAGTTTAGTTCAGACTTCGTTCAAATAAATGAAAGTCTCGTTGAAGGCTGGGAAACCACTGCTACTGACGGAAAGATTGAATTATGGAAGAGTGGGTTCCTTGGGGTCGAGTCACAACATGGAGGGCATCATGCGGAGTTAAACGCAACGCAATCTTCAGCGCTTTTCCAAAGAATTTGCGCTAAGCCTGGCGCTGAAATTTCATGGTCTGTCTGGCACCGTGCGCGTGATGGAGTGGACTCTGCTTATGTGAAGATTGGTGCTGATATAGAAAATGCTACGATTGTTGAGACCATGGAAACAGGGACGGAAGCTTGGGTGAACTATTCAGGAGTTTATACTGTCCCTGAAGGGCAATTTGTAACGCTCTTTTCTTTTGAATCAGTTGATGCTGGCGCAGGTGGTAACTTCATTGACAATGTAGAGATCGAGGTTCTTGTAGAAGGATCTTGCCCTGATACAGATGGGGATA
>CAYUKP010000127.1:4109-5979 GCA_964445335.1 uncultured Verrucomicrobiales bacterium | reverse complement strand
GCAACTGGTTTACACCCAGTAGGTCGGCGGTTCAAGCCCGTCATCTTCCACCATTTTTTATCTTATCTTGGTATTATGTGATTGTAGCGCTTCACTTTCACTTCTTTTAATACAATAAATGAAGAACATTGGATTACTTGGAGGAATGAGTTGGGAAAGCACCGCTACCTATTACCGCCTCATCAATCAAGAAACAAAGAAGCGATTAGGCAACTTACACTCCGCTCCCATTTCCATGGTAAGTGTAGACTTCCAAGAAATAGAAGACCTTCAGGTATCACATGATTGGTGCAAAGCTGGTGAAATTTTAGCAGATAAGGCAAAAGTCGTAGAAGCTGCAGGGGCAGAGTGTTTGGTCTTATGCACGAATACCATGCACAAAGTAGCACCTGCGATAGAAAACGCTATTAATATTCCTTTTCTCCATATTGGCGATGCGACTGCGTTAGAAATCAAAAGGTCAGGCCGCTCGTGCATAGGCTTGCTGGGAACAGCCTTTACCATGCAACAAGACTTTTACCGCAAGCGACTAGAGAGCCACGGGCTAAAAGTATTAGTTCCCTCACATGAAGATCAGGAAATGGTCCATCGAGTGATTTACGACGAATTATGCCAAGGGCATGTTCGCGAAGAGTCTCGTGCAGAATTCATCCGCATCATTAATGACCTGAGAAAAAACGGCGCAGAAGGAGTCATTGAGGGTTGCACCGAAATCAATCTACTTGTGGAGAAAGGTGATACGGATGTTCAGCTCTTTGATACAACTCTTATTCACGCCATGAAGGCAGTAGACTTTGCTTTAATGTAAGACATTAACCTGTCTGGTTTCTGGTGGCTTCGGAAGGTGGGGAATTGCAGACAAGAGGGTTCTGGTATACTCCGACGAGGGATTATAAAACACTTGATCTGCGGTACCATATTCCTGAACCTCCCCTTTCTGCATCACGAGGATATTATCCGCTAAATATTGTACGACTGAGAGATCATGCGAAATAAAGATCATGGTTAAACCGAGGTTCTTCCGAAGCTCTAAGAGAAGGTTAAGAATTTGGGATTGGATCGAAACATCAAGAGCTGAGACAGGTTCATCCGCAATAATCAAACTTGGTCGCGGAGCAATCGCACGAGCAATTGCAATTCTTTGACGTTGTCCTCCTGAGAACTCATGAGGGTATTTACGCGCGTAGTCTGGATTAAGCCCTACAAGCTCCATCAGAGTAGCCACTGCATCACCTTTCTCATGTGGCTTTAGAGTCAGCCTTTGATCTAAAGCTTCTAACAGTGTTGTGTAAATCGTCAATCGAGGGTTCAATGAAGCGTAAGGATCTTGAAAGATCATCTGAAAGTCCAATCTACGCTTTCTCATCTCCTTCTTAGAGAGCGTCGACAACCTCTCCCCTTTTAGGTCAATGTGCCCTTTTGTTACAGGTTGCAATTGCATAATTGCCCTCGAAAGGGTGGATTTACCACAGCCTGATTCTCCCACTAGTCCTAGAATTTCACCTTTAGAGACCTCAAAGGAAACTCCGTTAACTGCTTTAACTGTTGTAGGTTTCTGTAGAAACCCACCAGTTTTTTTATAATGTACGTGAACGTCTTGGAGAGAGAGGAATGACATAAGTTTAATGGGAAGAGATAAAGCTTATTGAAAGGATTAATCCTTTATCGAGTGCAGGCTATACGTAAAGGCATTTGCTTTTTGAAGGTATTTTTTCGCTAACTCGTTAATCTCCTCAATTGTAATAGACGAATAATCTTCCGATCGAGATCTTGCCCACTGTAATCTTTGTGGTTGCTCCTGACATTTACGCATCACACTCCCGAGCCAGTATGAATTGTTTCGTAGGCTCGCATCAATAGACTTTAGTGT
>CAYUKP010000127.1:0-4009 GCA_964445335.1 uncultured Verrucomicrobiales bacterium | reverse complement strand
GACAACCTTCTGACCTCAGACATGTTATTTGTAAGACCTGTTGTCCTCCAAGCCACTACCGCAGCTGCACGGTCAAGCTCTGAGGTATACGTAAAGGTTTTTTGTAAAGGAGGCTGCGGAAGAGATTCTAACGCTGTGTCCGCCGGAGCCAACGCTTTAAATCGAGACGGAAGTGTCCCCACGGTCTGAAGTATAGCCTCTTTGGTTTGATCTAAGTTTATATCTCCAATAATAGAAACTTCTATAGGTGCTGCCGACAAATACGGTGTAACCCAATCACGGATGTCCTGAACCGTTAGCGCCTTGGCCTCTTCTTCTGTTGGCACCGCAAACCTCTTATCCCCTCCATGACTAAAGGCATTGAGATAGGAAAAGGCGCCTTCTAAAGTCTGAGAAAGTTGATCATATTGATCTGGTAGAGACTTACGATAGAGGCGTATGGCTTCCTCACGTAGCCCAGGGTCTGTAATATAAGCACATATCAGTTGTAACTGGAGCTCAAGATCACTTTGATTTGTAGCCCCCCCAAAGTTAAAGGATTCCTCATCAATAGCAAAGGTTGTCCCAATTGCATTTCCCGCAAAAAGTTGCATCAAATCGTCAGCATTATGCTTTCCTAATCCTCCAGCAAGAAAGACTTTCTCAGTTAAGGCTTTTATCCCTTTCTTTGTAGCCTCCTTATTGCCACCTTGGATACGCACATTGACATAGACTCGGCCTTTCTCAAAGTCTGTTTCCTTAAGGTTTATATTCACTCCATTTGTGAGCTGAAGCTGTGAAATACCGAGATCTTCCTCCGTGTTCTCATGAGAAACCTGCGAAGTGTTACCAAAGCTTTCATAAGCAAAGGTTATCTTCTCGGCTTCCTGTAGCTCCTCAACCTCCACCGTCTGACTTTTTGCATAAAGGGTTTCAAGGGTTTTTTGAGCTTCCCCGTTATCATTCGTCGTCGTCAAAACCAAATGATACCCAGGAACATTCCAAAAGTCTTTAAACTCTTGATGACAACGTTCAGGCGACACTTTTTCCAAGGTATCTTTTAAGACCTCCAGATCTGTTTTAGGAGTCGTAAAGACTTCTCGATTGTTAATGGAGGAAATAAGTTGCATTGCTAAACTAGAGGACTGCCTCGTCTCGGACGAATCCACTGCCATCTCTGCGGATTTCAGAAGGGATCCTACTACCTCTTGATACTCCGCTTGAGTGAAGCCGTATTGCAAGGCTCGACGAAACTCTTGCTCTAAAAGCGGCACCGCTTCTTGCCATTTCCCCTCTGAAGGCGTGACGGACAATGCTCCAAAGGAAATTGAGTCGAACCATGTATTTTTATAAGCGGACCCTCCATTGATTGGAGCACCTTCTTTCTTCGCAAGCTTATCAAACCTGCGAGACACAACAGCCATCGCGATTTGTAGGGGTAGAAGCCCTTCACGTGTCGCTTCTGTATCAGGCTTCGAGTCATGAACTAAACAGCGAATAATGGAAATATCCTCCTCATCGACCTCCTCATCAGTGAAGACGGCCGTCGTAAGGGAGTCTGGCTCTGTAATAGATCCAATGTTCACTGGTTCACCTGGGTTTTCAGGTGAGGTAAAGCTCTGAAAAGTCTGGCGAATTTTTTCCTCAAACTCCTTCACCTCTACATCTCCCACGACAACAAAGGTGATTCTCTTGGGATCATAATACGCCTTATAAAACTGACGTATGCGCTCAGGCGGAGTGCCCTTAATCGTCTTCTCAATCCCAATCGGAAAGCGCCTAGATGCTTTATGGTCTGGAATAAGGTGGGAGAATTGCTTCTTCATGAGGCGCAGGTCTACCGAGTCACGTGAATTCTTTTCTGATAAAATCACGCCACGTTCAGACTCTATGCCCTCCTCTGTCAGAAGAGCTCCATCGCAAAAATCTCTCATGACAGTGAACCCTAGGTCTAAGGTATTATCCTCTAAGTTCGGTAGATCCAACATATAAACCGTCTCATCGAAGGTCGTATAAGCATTGGCATGAGCTCCAAACCCGATACCTAAACGTTGCATTTGTGGGATGAGTTCCGCTGAGGTGAAGTTCTTACTCCCATTGAACAACATATGCTCTAGAAAGTGCGCCATCCCGCGCTGATCTTCATCTTCATGGAGCGAACCTGCATCTACATGAAGCCTTAGAGAAACGCGTTGCGGAGGTTCCGCATTAGGGTAAATAACATACCGCATCCCATTCTCCAGCTCTCCAAAATGTGCCTTCTCGTCCACAGGAAGTTCACTTTCGGTATGAGCCCATGTAAGAAACGATTGGGATGCTGCCACCTCACCCAATAGTAAGGGGAATAGAAAAACTAGTAGAGATCTCATGTATAATTAAAGCGTATGTGCGCGTGTTTATAATTTATTAATGTTTCGTTATTGTGGTGAGCTTAAACATGGCTCAAAGGTTTACACGATATTATTTATGAAACTTTACGATACATTACAAGGTAAGCCCCTAGAGGTCGCTCCCATTGATGGCAAAACGTACCGCTTCTACTGTTGTGGCCCGACCGTATACGGCCCAGCTCATATTGGAAACTTTCGCACCTTTGTACTCCAAGACATTTTTCGTCGAACCCTAGAAGTAGGCGGACTTCCTACCCTTCATGTCAGAAACCTCACTGATGTGGACGATAAGACCATTAAAGGCGCAATAGAGGCTGATATAGATCTCACTGAGTTCACGGACAAATGGACTAAAAAGTTTCACGCAGATTGCCAGGCTTTAGGCTGTCTCCCTCCTCACATCGAACCTGGAGCGGTAGCACACACCCCGCAACAAATAGAGATGACTAGAGTGCTCATCGAGAAGGGGCATGCCTACGCCGCCGAGGATGGCTCTGTATACTTTAAGATTTCGTCTTTTAAGGACTACGGTAAGCTATCTAAACTCGATACGAGAGAGCTCGACCTAGGACGCACTCAAAATGAACGTTCTAATAATGCTGATGAATATGATAAAGACTCTTTAGGTGACTTTGTCCTATGGAAAGCACATAAGCCCGAAGACGGCCCTTACTTCTGGGAAAGCCCTTGGGGGAATGGGAGACCTGGCTGGCACCTTGAATGCTCCGCCATGATTAAGGAGCATTTGGGGGATTCGTTTGACCTGCATAGTGGAGGTATTGACCTAGTCTTCCCACACCATGAAAACGAAATTGCTCAGTCGACATGTGCCTACGGTGGTAGCTTTGCCAATCATTGGTTCCACGTGACTCACTTACTAGTCGATGGGGGCAAGATGTCTAAATCTTTAGGAAACTTCTACACCTTGAGCGACATTGAGGACAAAGGATATACCGCAACAGAGGTAAGATATGTCCTGATGGGCGCTCACTATCGTAAGCCTCTCAACTTTACCTTGGATTCACTCCATGCAGCCAGAGAGGCTTTGGCAAAACTCTCTAAAGCCCGTTACGACTTCACCGAAGCTTATCAAGATCTGCCAAACCTGACATATGAGGAATTATGTAAAGTCGAAACCTTTGGGAAGTTTCAAGACGCATGGGATGTCTTACAGTTTGACCTCAATACTCAAGCAGCCATTGGAAAAATGTTTGCGCAACTCAAACATCTTAACAATTTATCTCATGAAGTAGCCGTTCAAACGTGGAATGGTTGGAATGCCCTCCTAGCTGCTTTAGGAATCAACGTCCCAGAATATCAAGCTCCTATAGAGGAAGAAGCCCCCGAGGAGGTCTTAGCCTTAGCTGAAAAACGTGCGCTAGCCAAAGCTGCCAAAGACTGGGCTACCTGTGATGCAATTCGTGACGAATTAAAGCAAAAGGGTTGGCAAATTGTTGATGAAGCTTCGGGGTATACGGTGAAACCCCTAGTCTAACACGCCAAACTATAGAGGGAGTTTTAAATAAGTAAAATATGAAGCCAGAATGGTACGCTCATCATATTTAAGAATAAGCTACGCCTTATCTTAAAAAGCTTCCCAAGGCCATTCTGCTTTCACCTCTACCTTAACTTAACCATTT
>CAYUKP010000126.1:0-5992 GCA_964445335.1 uncultured Verrucomicrobiales bacterium | reverse complement strand
CCAGAGCCCCTGCACACATAGGACACGGCTCCTTCGTCACATAGACCGTACATCCCTCTAGCCTCCAATCTCCTAAATAGTTTTGCGCCGCGCTCAAAGACAACATTTCAGCATGAGCCGTTGCATCCTTGAGGGTTTCCACCTGATTCCACCCTCTCGCAATAATCTTCTCATCCTTCACAATGACAGCTCCTATCGGAACTTCATTCGCTTGATATGCCTTACGAGCCTCTCGCAAAGCTTGGTGCATAAAGTATTCGTCGGTAAACAATGACATAATTTACACTAATGTAATCTCTCAAATCATATAGAGACTCAAGCACTTAATATACGTGGCAAAACTGTTTGTTTGTAAAATTTCTTTGCGATCTGAACTATTGTTTGCTAGCCCATTCGATTATGTTTAAGAAGGCATTATTCATTTTTATCTCTTTGGCTTTAGTTAGCTGTAGCATCTTCCAATCCTCGCCTGAAAAGGAGAAAGAAAAAGAAGTACAAAAGAAACCGACCAAACCTAAGGCTCCAAATCTTTCCACCAGAGCAGGCAAGGCTCAATATATACTCGCTAGACCGTCAAAGTTTAAGCTCGCAAACTACCACCTAAGTGGAGTTAAAGACCAAGCCACGGCGCTTAAGAACATGCAATACACCAGTCGTGGACAAGCCGCTAAGCGTAGCGCATACTCTACCGCTCCGGGAGGATATTGTTACCTCCAAAACAACATGCTCAATGGCCTAATCACCCTTGGGAAACGCGGATATTCAGTTGCCATTTCAGAACTTGCAGGAGGCGGTCATAGCAGAACATCTCGCCACTACCTCGGAGTCGCCTATGATGTCACTCATATCAATGGAGTAAAGGTCAGTTGGAGTAACCCTTACTACCGTGACTACATGAGAATCGCGCGCCAACTCGGCGCAACTGAAGTGCTTGGACCAGGAGATCGCGGACATTCCGGGCACCTGCATATCGCATGGCCTAGAACCGATCGCTAATTCTTCCCCCTCACTCCGACCCAAGTGATCACGCAACACTTTCTAGGCTGGCACCTCCCCTTTATCACTCTCTCTGTGGATTGGCTTTGGGAACACAAGGATTCCTTAGCATCCATGCTCGTAGTAGTGCCAACCAACGAGAGTGGGCGGAAAGTGCGCCAAGCACTTGCAGAAAAAGGCCCTTGCCTCGTCCCTCAGTTTTGCACTTCGGGGAAGTTTGGCGCCATGGGCTACCAGGGCAGTGAGAATCTATTACTCGAACAACTGGTCTGGGAAAAGGTCCTCTCCTCACACAATTGGAACACCACTCAGGATATATTCCCTAAACCTCAGGCCGAACACTGGGCCAAAAATCTCACAACAGAGCTGAGGCGCCTCCGCGTCCAAACTGGGGAATATGGCCGTTGTTTCGCCGACATTTGGGATGAGCTTCCAGAGGAACATCCAGACAAGCGACGTTGGGGCGTCCTTGCCCAATGGGAAGCTTCCTATAGCGACAGAATGATAGAGTTGGAGGCCAAAGACTCCTTTCTCGTGCGTAACGGGGACTATCACCAAGCAACACTCCCTCCTCAGATCACGCAAATTGTTCTCCTCGGGACTACTGATCCAACAGAGCAAGCTGTGCGAATGGCACATGCGTGTGCTGACCGAGGATATACCGTACACACTCTGATCGCGGCACCTTCAGACCTAGCTCAAGGTTTCGACACGATCGGTCGCCCCATAAGCGAGTTTTGGGAAAGTCGACCCATTGAGTGGAAAGGTGGCGAAGATCACATCCGGCCTGTCTCAGATCACCGCAACCTCCCATCCTGCCTCATCAATGACCTCCGCCACCTTGATCTGACAATTCCCACAGGCTTAGGAATAGGTGACAAAGAACACACCTCATTACTCAAGTCTAGCTTACAAGCAGAAGGTGTGAAACTATTCGACCCCGCAGGGAGTCCGGTCTCTCAATGGTCTTTTTGCGCTTGGTTTGCTACGTGGCGTGACTTCTCCAAACACGAAAGGCTATCAGACCTCAAGACGCTACTCTGTACGCCTTGGACACAAAAACTCCCCGAAGTGCTAGCCTATGACCGATACACCCTCAGTCAGTCTCTCGAATACATATGCGAGGCCACCAAAGCCCAAACCTTACAAGACCTCGCCTTTCTTCGATCGCGCTCATGGCCGTACTCTAAACAAGATTGGGAGGCTAAGAACACCCAATTAAACACTATCCTAGCCGTCACAGATTCGGTCAAAGCTTCTAGAAAGCTATTTCGCCACCCTGTGCCCCTAAAGCAATTGGGGTTGTTTCTAAGTACCGTCCTCCGTGAGGAAGATAGTGATTACCTCCGCGCGGCAGAACAAACATTTCTCACCTTACAGACCGAAGGTGAGACGCTCCCCCTCACATACCAAGAAGGATATGACTTTGGGGAAGAGTTTATCTTGCGCCTCGAAAAAGAACGGGTTGGCGAATCGAGAGAAGGTATCCAGCTAGAAGCCTTGGGTTGGCTAGAGCTCGCCTTTGAGTCCGCCCCACAACTCCTCATTACGGGATTAAATGAAGGCGTCTTACCGAACACGGAGATTGGAGACTCATGGCTCCCAGAATCGTTACGTGAGCTCTTAAAGATGCGAACCAACAGGGAACGGTTTGCCCACGACATTTACTATCTTTCCTCCCTCTTGCACGCCCGTGAATCGTATGGACAGGTCTACGGATATTTCTTAAAGGCAGGCACCCTTGGAGACCCTCTCATGCCTTCTAGACTCCTGCTCCAAACATCACTCGAAGACCTCCCCCAAAGGGTTGCTCACTGCTTCAGTGAGAACTTCTACAGCACCCCTTCACATTCATGGAAGAGAGATTGGGTTCTATCGGTACCCACATCTCCCCCTGTCGAGCGACTCACACCCACATCTATCAAGGATTACCTCCGATGCCCCTTCCGTTATTATCTGCAACACGTCTTGCAGATGCAATCCCCCACAGACATTCTCCAAGAATGGAATGCTGGAGAATATGGCACCCTCATCCACGCAGTCCTAGAGCGTATGCAACGAGATAAAACCGCTCTCACAACCACGGATGAAGCTGATCTCGAAAAGTGGTTACACAACGAAGCGGATAAGGTGATTGATAGCCAGTTTGAATACACCGCCCCTCTCGCCTTTCAAATTCAAAAGACCTCTGTGAAACAGCGATTAAGCTTCTTTGCAGAAATCGAAACCACCAAACGCAGGGAAGAAAACTCTGAATGGACCCCAATTCACTTCGAGTTGCCTTTTTCCTTCGAATGTGAAGGACTCAAAATTCGAGGCACGATTGACCGCATCGATCGACATAAGAGTGGGTTAATCCGGCTCATTGATTACAAAACAGGTAAGTCCCACAGTGGCGCCCAAGAAATAACGGCCAAAAGCGCCCACCTCTCTCGGGTGCCTCGATCAGAACTCCCAGAGCACCTAAAGGATGCCCCTCTCACGTTCACTTATGAGGGTAAGGAACATTACTGGACCAACCTACAGTTGCCCCTTTACGGCCTATGGTATTACAAGACCTACGGAATGTATTCGGAATTACTCTTCTGTAAAATCACCGAGACCAGAGGACATACCAAATACAGCTCGTGGGACTTCTCAGAAGAAGAAGCGGAAGCTACTGAAGCCGCCTTAAAAGCCATTGCTCAAAAAATCAAAGCTCAAGCCTTTTGGCCTCCTGCAGACCTGCCATCAGCCAAAGACTTTTTATACCACAAACTAACCTACGGATACCCCATCCAAGAAAGTATGCAACCCTCTCCCTACCGCTTAGAAGAACCAGAAGATTCACAGGCGGAGCAACCCTTACCATTAGAGTTCAAGTGATGAAGAACGAAATCATTATGGCCTCTGCAGGCTCAGGTAAGACCTACCGCCTGAGCAATCGCATCATCTCTCTCTTATTAGACGGAGTCGATCCGACCAAAATCATCGCTCTGACCTTTACCAGAAAAGCTGCTGGAGAGTTCTCCTCTGCCCTCTTCGAAAAGATCGCCCTTGCGAGCTCCAGTGAACAACTAGCTGAGAGATTATGCCTCGACCTCGGGCGCCCCAATCAATACACCCGATCAGACTTTCTCGCGATCTTATCATCTGTAGTACAGGTATTGCCTGAAATCTATTTAGGCACGCTTGATAGCTACTTTACAAAAGTTGTCCAAGCCTTTCAGTTCGAGTTGGGTCTCTCTACAGGTGCGGGCATCAAGATCCTTGATGGAGCAGAATTCGAAGAATTAAAGTCCGAGATTCTAGAAGATATTTTGTTTAAACGTAAGCAAACGGACTCCAAAAACTTCATCCAAGCGTTTAAACTCGCAAACTTTGGCAAGGAAGAGATCTCTGTCTCGTCCAAACTCGAAGGCTTTGTCAACGAATGGCACCAAAAGTTTCTCACCTATGGCCAATCTATGCGATGGGGGCGGGCAGAAGTCATCACAGAAGGTCAAACACTAGACCAATGGACGACTCAAACAGCTGAAGACTATTGCACCTTTATCCAAGAAACCCTCTCTCAGCCCAACGCTACCGATTCTTACAATCTGGCTATCACAAAGGTTCTCACATCGATTCGTGAATTCAGCGGTGGTAGTGGAGCACTCCAAGGACTCTCCACCTTTATCAAAAATTCCCTTGCGATAAAGGACGACCTCCTAGAGGGACGTGAGACCACTCTCACCTTTAGCCGTAAGAAGGTAAAACTCACGCCTGAACAAGCCTTGACTTTAGGCAGCCTGTTCTCAGACCTCTTTCGGGAAGAGTTGCGGATTAAGGGCATCCAATCCCACGCCTTATGGCAGGTCATGGAGCAATACGAGGCTCTCTATGACAAGCGTGCGCGAAAGATGGGCAAACTCTGCTTCGATGACCTCAAGTATATTCTCGGGAAATGGCAAGCCAGCGAAGAAGATCGCATCACACGCGAGCTCATCGATTATCGACTCGACGCTAGACATGATCACTGGCTCCTCGATGAATTCCAAGATACGAGCAAAGACCAGTACATGGGGCTCAAGCCTTTACTTGATGAAGTAGGGCACGACTACAGTGGCGAGAGAAGCCTCTTTGTCGTAGGTGACGTCAAGCAAGCCATTTACCAATGGCGAGGAGGCGACCCTAAACTTTTCTATAAGGTAGCATCGGATTATCAAATCGCCCCGGAAGACATGTCCTTATCATGGCGCTCACAAACGCCTGTTCTCACTCTGGTGAACAAGGTCTGCGGAAATTACAGCGCCATGTATGAATGCTTCGGAGAAGTGGCTGACCGTTGGGATTGGCAAGATCACGCCCAAGCTTGCGGTATCAAACCTGCCTATTCAGAGGTCAAAGTCCTGCCAACTCCTGAAGAAAAACAAGAATACCTCCTCGAACTCCTCGCGCAAATCCAACCAACCAAGCGAAAGTATTCCTGTGCGATTCTCGTCCGTGAAAACAAAAACGTAGGGATTTATGCCGAGCTTCTACGTTCTGAGGGTTTTGCCGTAGCCGAAAAAGGAACTATAAACCCATCTCAAGACAACCCCGTTGGCCTGCTCCTATGCGATACCCTCAAGTGGCTTAGCTACCCCAGTGATACCTTTGCTCTGAGACATTTGCAAATGAGCCCCCTCGGAGAAATCTGGCCAAACCTACGCACAACACCCTCTGAGCAATGGGATGAATGGACGGCTATGCTCGACAAATACGGATTACTAGCGACTCTTGAGAGCATCTTTGCAACCACCCTCCAGAGCGTCTCGGCCTTCGGAAAGGAGCGGTGGGACTACCTCATTGAGGAGATTAGAAACTATGAAGGTGGGTTAGCTGCGCTCATCAAGCATTTAGAGCACCTCAATCTGACTGTCGGCGAGGCCTCAAATGTCATTCAAGTCATGACGATCCACCAATCGAAGGGGCTCGGGTTTGATGTCGTCATTCTTCCTGAGATCTCAGGCCAAACCGTCGCTCATGGGGGCAA
>CAYUKP010000125.1:0-6023 GCA_964445335.1 uncultured Verrucomicrobiales bacterium | reverse complement strand
CAGTGTGGCTCTTGCCTTCGGAGAAGGGCATACGGTAGATGACCTCAAGCTTCTCTTTGATACGCTAAAGATCGACGGGGCACCAACCCAACAGATACGCGGCACGGTACCAGAGAGTCTAGAAAGGCAAAGCCCTATCTTACCTGAAACAATCTTCTCAAAGTATCATACGGAAACTGAAATGATGCGTTATATGGCAAGGTTGGAGCAGAAAGATTTCGCCCTCAACCATTCCATGATTCCTCTTGGCTCTTGCACCATGAAACTCAATGCTGCAGCTGAGATGACGCCTCTCTCTTGGTCTGAAATCATGGACGTACATCCATACTCGAAGGTGCAACGTCAAGGGTATCAAACCATGATGGATGAGTTAGGGGTCTGGTTAGCACAATTAACGGGCTTCACCGATGTATCCTTCCAGCCAAATTCTGGGGCACAAGGAGAATTTGCAGGGCTTCTAGCGATTCGTAAATACTTAGACGCCAATGGTGGCGAAGATCGTAAGGTTTGCCTTATTCCATCGTCTGCTCACGGGACCAACCCTGCGAGTGCTGTAATGGCTGGCTTTAAGGTCATTGGGGTCAAGTGTGATGAGGACGGGAACATCTCATCTGAAGACCTCCAAGCTAAAGTTGCGGAACATGCCAGTGTACTTGGAGCACTTATGGTAACGTATCCTTCGACACATGGTGTCTTTGAGGAAGCGATTATGCAACATTGCGACCTTGTTCACCAAGCTGGAGGTCAAGTGTATTTGGACGGGGCAAACCTCAACGCCCAGCTCTGCCTCACCTCTCCTGGTGCGATTGGCGCGGATGTCTGCCACATTAACCTCCACAAGACCTTCTGCATACCGCATGGAGGTGGTGGCCCTGGGTCTGGACCTATCGCTGTAGCATCTCACCTTGCACCGCATTTGCCTTCAGATCCTTCTGTTGCAGGAAGCCTAGCTGTTTCCGCAGCACCTTATGGTAATGGAAGTATCAATGCGATTTCTTGGATGTATATCGCCATGATGGCAGAACCCGGACTACGTCTGGCGACTCAATACTCGATCCTTTCGGCCAACTATATGGCAACGCGATTGGAGAAGGACTTCCCTGTGGTATACAAAGGCGCCAAAGGGCGAGTTGCTCACGAATGCATCATTGATGTGCGTGGAATCCTAGCAGAGACAGGTGTCTCAGCAGAAGACATCGCGAAGCGTCTCATGGACTATGGTTACCATGCACCCACCTTGTCATGGCCGATTGCGAACACGCTCATGATTGAACCAACGGAATCTGAGTCTAAAGAGGAGTTGGATCGCTTCATTAATAGCATGATCCAGATTCGCAAGGAAATTGCCGATATCACCGCTGGTAAGGTAGCTTACGAAGATAGCCTCTTGAAGCTTGCCCCACACCCAGCAGTAGACCTGCTTGTCAGTGATTGGGAGGCGGCATATTCTAGAGAAGAAGCCGCGTATCCATTACCTGAACTCAGATCGCATAAAAGATGGCCTTCGGTTGGTCGCATTGACAATGTTGCGGGAGATCGAAACCCTATTTGCTCATGTGACCCTGCGCTCTTAGAAGACATTTAATTTCTTCATAAGAGCGATGATCTGAGGGAGAGAGCCAGAAAAGCTCTCTCCCTCTTTTTGCTTTCAAGAGATCTTCTGAAAAAATAAATAGTTTCAGAAACCTTAAAGACGTATCCTGACTAACAGAGGGTCAGGAAAGGACAATTTATCTAATTTTTCGTCAGATTACACACTCTATTTTCTTGGTTTGGTAATGAAATGGTACGTATGTAAAAGGTATGGAGTGTTTTAATTCTTGTCAAGGAACGTAAATTTATGAAGATTGCTTACAAGAATCTTACACATGAATACTCCAACCTTACTGAATTTTAAGGCACTCTCCTCTCAGGCACATATTCTCTTACCTAGTAGATTAGATGCCGGGGAGTTAGAGCATCTTATGACCGCCTTAGAAGGGCGTAAGGTTGTGGCAATTGCGGATGCAGATTATCCTATTCCGTCCGAATTGATTACATTCTTGGAACCGCTACAGCTTGAAGCGCTTTCCCTTTCCTCCTCAGACCCTCACTTATCTAATGTGGGCGAGAGCATTCAAGAGTCATTAGGTGCGAATGGAGTTGGGATCTTTATTCCACCAACTGTCACTCCGACCAATGGAGATCCATTGGACATCCCTGTCGAGACCGTTCGGGCCTTATGCCAGTTAGGCATTCCTGTAGCACCTTTGGCGGTCCATAGAACATACCTGCATAAGATCAGAACAGATGACTTAGCAGACGAAGCCTCTTCCCTTCTTGCAATTGGGGCAACAATCCCTCCAGACCAATTAGAGTCCACACGCTTAATTCAAGAAATGCTCATTGCAATCGAGCAATGCTTTAGTAACCGCAAATATTTGGAAGGGTCTGTGGCTGAACATTTATTACGTTCTCTCTATACTTATGGCACGCAAAATACTTTGTATGACGGTGTCGACGGCTCAAAGGTGACTTACCAAAAACTTCTCGCAGGAGCATTGGCTCTATCTGATTATGTGAAGAAGCATACGACTAAGCCTCGTGTCGGAGTCATTCTACCTCCAGGCAAGGCAGGAGTCGTGGCAAATCTGGCCATTTTCTTTGCGGGCAAGATCCCTGTAAATATTAACTTCACCTCCTCTAGAGAGGCCATTAAACATGCTATAAAGGAAGCAGATCTCGATATATTTTTGACCGCAGATCGAGTGGTAGATAATCTCCCCGTTTTTCCTTGGCCACCAAGAGAGGAACTTATCTTACTCAATAAAATGCAGAAGCTACTAAAGACAGCCGCTCTAAAATGGCTTGTGCAATTACGCTTCACCTCTGTAGACAAAATCATTGAAAAAAGAGGACTAAATCTGCGTCGAAACAACGACGAGGCGGTATTACTCTTCACCTCTGGCTCTTCGGGTGTACCTAAGGGTGTTCCGTTATCTCATCGTAATATCTTGGCGAATGTTTGCCAATTTGGGACACGCATTAAATGCCCACCAGAAATGACCTTAATGGGGTGCCTTCCACTATTTCATTCGTTTGGTTGTACTGTGACGACCCTCTTCCCTCTCTTGCAAGGGTTTAATCTCGTCACCTATCCAAGTCCTCTCGAAGCCAAGAAAATAGGAGAATTAATCGAGTCTCATAACGTGACACTTTTGACAGCTACTCCAACGTTTCTCAGAGGGTATATTAAGAAGATTCCTCCAGCGCAACTACAAGGACTACAATACATCGTTACAGGTGCAGAAAAGTTACCCGAGAAGCTTGCACAATCTTTCAAAGAGCGCTTTGGTAGCTATCCATTAGAGGGTTATGGACTAACAGAAGCTTCTCCTGCGACACACCTAAATGTTCCGACAGGACAGGCGCAAGTTGATACGACTATTCGACCGACCGCAAAGGAGGGAACCGTTGGTATCCCTTTAGTCGGGGTTGCCATGAAGTCAACCCACCCTACAACCGGAGCTCCTCAACCCTTATCCGAGCTTGGGTGCATCTGGATTAAGGGCGCAAATATTTTCAGTGGATACCTTAACATGCCTGAAGTAAATGAGGAGGTGATCAAAGACGGTTGGTTTAATACCGGTGACCTTGGCTCACTTGACGAGGAAGGATTCCTCAAGATTCAAGGGCGCTTGTCACGCTTCTCAAAGATCGGAGGAGAAATGATCTCTCACGAGGCTGTGGAGGCAGAAATTGATAAAGTCTTAGAGCTAGATGATAAAGGCGATCAAAAAATTGCTATAATGGGTGTCCCTGACGAAAAGAAAGGCGAAGCTTTGATTTTGCTTATAAGCATTCAGGACTACAATCCTAGCGTCTTCATCTCGGAGCTGCGTCAGAAGCTTCTTGCCGCTAATGTTCCCGCACTATGGTGCCCACGTAAAATTGTCTTTGTCCCTCAAATCCCAATTTTAGCAAGCGGTAAACTAGACCTCTTTTCTTGTCGGGAAGCGATAAAAAACGTCAAACTCCATGACAAGTCTAAGCCTACTCGAACAAAGAAAAAGTAGCCCTTAATGCCATGAACGAGACCTCTAGCCGAGATACTGTATTGATTCTCGGAGCTGTTTGGGTAGAACCTCACTCATCTGCAGCAGGGACTCGGATGATACAACTTATACACTACTTTCTCTCCGAAGGTTATAAGGTTGTATTCGGTTGCGCAGCGACAAAAGGCGACCGTCCTTTAAACCTTGAGTCTATGGGTGTCCAGGAGACTCAAGTAGAGATAAATGATGATTCATTTAACCTCTTAGTCAAAGACCTTATGCCTGATATCGTCGTCTTTGATCGCTTTATGACAGAGGAGCAATTTGGTTGGCGAGTCAGGGAAGTGACACCCGAAGCCCTTCTGATTTTAGATACAGAAGATCTACATTCTTTACGTAGAGTCCGTCACGAGTGCGTGAAGAAAGGCCTAAGCTTTTCCCCAGAGCTACTCCTTACCTCTGATGTTGCCAAACGCGAAATCGCCGCAATTCTGAGGTGCGACCTTAGCTTAATGATTTCCTCATACGAAATGAAGCTTCTAAAAGAGGTATTTCGCGTAGATAGCTCCCTTCTCCTACACTTGCCTTTTATGTTTGATTCATTGACAGAAAGTCATGTGGCTAGTTGGTTGCCTTACGAAGAACGACACCATATAATCTTCATTGGTAACGGGTTACACGCACCAAATGTCGACGCAATATTAGAGTTACGCAAGAACCTGTGGGGAGAGATACGGAAGCTATTACCCAGAGTGGAGTTACATATTTACGGGGCCTATATGACACAACAGATACGCCAGTTACACAAACCTTCGGAAGGCTTTTTTATCAAAGGTGTCGCGAGTAATGCGATGGATGTCGTCTCTCAGGCTCGATTGGTATTAGCGCCTTTAAGGTTTGGAGCTGGGATCAAAGGTAAGCTTACAGAAGCAATGATTTGCGGAACCCCCAGTGTCACAACCTCCATTGGAGTCGAAGGGATGTATGACGGGAAGGCGTGGAGTGGTGCCGTCACAAAAAGTAACGAGAATTTCATCTCACAGACGGTCGAACTTTATCAAAATCGAGAACGTTGGGGCGAAGCTCAGAAAAATGGTACAGAAATCATCAACTCCTTCTACAACATAGAGAAACTAATTCCTCGTTTACGAGAGAAAATCACCACTTTAAGGAGGAGCTTAAACACTCATCGACAGGCGAACTTTCTTGGAGGAATGTTACAACATCAGAGTTTATATGCGTCAAAGTATATGGGGTTGTGGATCACGGAAAAAAATAGAAGACACGAATAACCTTCTTTTCCCCCCTTTGAATAATCGACCTAAACAAAACCCCTTCCGCAAACTCATTAACCTTGATTATTCAAATAATACCAACTCGCCCCCAAAAGTATTCTATAATATTTGGTGCACTTTGACTCCTTAAGTGAGGTATTATAACTTACTATCCGTTTTTTTAATCATTTTTACAAACCCCCTCATTTATAAAAATCACCACTCATTAGCAACAACACCCTTTAAACCATGAATTAAATTCATCTTTATGAGTTTTATTATAAGTTTCACAAGGATTTATAGGTTTACATAAAGATAATAAAAGGCATAGTAAGCAAACACCCCTCCAAAACAAAAGAGCATTTTTTGTTGAGAATAATCTAACAAACAATAGCCCGAGATAAGTGCTCATTTTTCTTTTGCTATAATGTATGATTTGTAATCATAAAACTTACTCATCATTTTAACAAATATTACTAATCCACGGCAATCACCTTGGCATAGATAAAGCTACTCTGCAGGTGAATATGCAACACCAAAAGACCACTCAACCTTCTCTTCTCTCCTCCATTTGTCTCGCCCTTCCTTATGAAGCACACTCAAAAGTCAATGAATCAAACTCATTGTTTGCGATAGGATTCATAATAAGATTCATAAGACTTGTGGATTCAAAAAGAGATTGGGTTGTGAAAATTATAAGACGTAGGAATCAAAT
>CAYUKP010000124.1:0-6035 GCA_964445335.1 uncultured Verrucomicrobiales bacterium | reverse complement strand
CTGGAGCTGGAGCTGGAGCTGGAGCTGGAGCTGGAGCTGGAGCTGGAGCTGGAGCAGGAGCAGGAGCAGGAGCAGGTGCTGGTGCTGGTGCTGGTGCAGGAGCAGAAGCGTCCTTATTTGAAGTCAACCCTGAAATCTTTTTATGAAACTTATTAAGAAATGAAGGAATCCCACTATTCTTCGAATCTGGCTCCTCATATACTGCATCTTGCCTCAATTTAGGTTGTAATGGAGCACCCTCACGGCTTGAAATAAAGGCATCAATAGAAGACTTCTTCGGTTTAAGGGCTGTTTGAGGATCCTTTTTAGGAGGCAATTGTGTCTTTTGCTCCTTCTTAGGAGGGAGAGACACAAAAGGCTTTTTGTCATACAATGATGCCCTTTCCTCTTCGTTTGGTGGAATGGGTAACGGACGATTTGAAGGCTGTATCGCGGTTCCTGGACTTAATGGTCGAGGCGCAATATCCTCAGGAACCTCATTCTGAGCTTCTAATTGGACAGGACGAATCTGTGAAAAGTCCACAGGATGCTCTACTGGAGCCATTGGCTGAGGAGCTTCTACTGAAACTTCTGGCTGAACTTCTGCTGGAGCTGGTTGTGGAGCTTCAATTCGAGCCTCTGGCTGAACTTCTACTGGAGCTGGTTGTGGTGCTTGAATTTGAGGCTGTGGCTGAACTTCTGCTGGAGCTGGCTGTGGTGCTTCAATTTGAGCCTCTGGCTGAACTTCTTCTGGAGCTGGTTGCGGAGCTTCAATTTGAGGCTCTGGCTGAACTTCTGCTGGAGCTGGCTGCGGAGCTTCAATTTGAGGCTGTGGCTGAACTTCTACTGGAGCTGGCTGTGGTGCTTGTGTAGGCTTTGCTACTTCCGAAGCTGCCATTGGGCAAACGGCTACTAAACTACAAAGTTCTCCATCCTGAGTAGAAAATGGTTGGAAGCTCACACGATATTCATCAGACTTATCCTTTATTTCCACCCCAGATAGAGGAGCAAACTTTTCCAACAATTCTAAGTTTTGAGTGAAAAAGAACGTCTGCATTTTCCCAACAAACTGCTTATGAGCAGAAGACGAAAGATACAGCTTCAGAAGATCTGGAAGTGACTCATACTCTTCCGAAAGAGGCAATAATTCTATGAATGCCTTATTCTCCATCAATATATCCCCCTCACTGTCTATAATACATAAAGGACGGTATCGATCATTGAAGAGCGTATCACAAAGCGCTTTCAACCTTAGGATTTCATTTTCAGTGGCATTCATGTTAAATTTTTATATGGAGACAGCAACAAGCAATTCTTCAAAAGTATTAAGACTTATCTATAATATCACGTTGTTTAATATAAGTTATTATAATTCTATCTTTATAAGTTACCTAATTTAATATGAAATATTAGATTTTACACAATGATAATCAATCATTTAATTCAATCATCTTTTCTATTTGGACATCTTAAATACAGACACGGAGAGAAGAGTCTTTTAAAAATTAGAAAATTGCAGAATTAATTTTAGTAACCGAACAATAAGGATCGAAATTTAACTCTTTTCTAAATTTACATCTATTTCCTCATAATCCACTAATTCACCAGAAAAGTTATCCAAAATAATTTGAAATAAACGTTCTGCAGGAGCGCCTTGTGCTTTATCAAACTGCCCATAGATCATCCCATCGACTTTAACCTTTCCTGCGCCATCTTTCTGAGACTCGTAATATAGTGTTGCCAGCCCTTTGGTTTTCCAATTTCTCTTATCAATTTTTCTCAAATCTTGAAACCTTACGACCACTCCATTAGGAGCATAATAAGATGAGGCATCGACTGCCATGAAGCGCTTTGTAAAGGCTAACGCGACGATCAATGCTACAAGAGAGATAACAGCGCTCCCTATTCCATAGTAGAACTGCTCGTTAATCTGATCTTGTGAATAAAATGACTCCGGAGGTTGCTGGCTCCACTTTTGTTGAGATGTAAATTCCTTCCACAAATATGGCTCTTTAACACTTATGCCACTTTCTAATTCCCTCGCAGCTAACGCTCGATACGTTGCGTAATCTGATAAGATTTGAGGCCAACGCTCTTCTGAACATCCTTTAGGAAGAAGTGCACAATTCCTTTCAAACGCCAATGTTTGTCCCGCACTTATAAACTCCCATTGCTTAGCAGTCCCCCCTATTGCCACATGGTCTTTGAAGAGGCGAGTCGCCTCCTGAAAGGTTCTGTAGAGCAAGAGTCTATAATTCTCCTCATACGCTTTTTTCTGGTATGCTTGAGGTAAGGGAGTTGCCCTCCCTAGATCAGCTTGGTAAGCACTCCATAATAAAGGATCTTGAGACCCGGAATTGTTCTGTAACTCCTTCTGCAACAGGTCATAATTTTTCAACTCTTCAGGCCACCCCATATTTTGAACCTGTTCGGACGCGAACCACTCCAAATTTTTAGGGAACACAAGAGGCTGCTTCTGCACAAAGGTTTCCCAAAACTCCTCTGAAAGGTTCATTTGAGAATGTTTTAAAAAAGTATCCCGAGCTTTCTCAAACGTTTCATATTGAGCGCGTTGGTAATTCTTCTTAGGGTATCCGACCTTCCAATCATAAAAAAAATAAGCCGACAAAAAAGCAAAGAGTAGAATAACAGCTGCTACTCTCCACCAGAACCAACGCGTGACTTTACAAACCTCAAGGTACTTGGATGCCATGCAAAAAAATAGGCTCAAAAAGAGACGTGATGAAAGTACAAATCACCACTCTCTCCTGTTAAGGTCTACAACCTATTGTGGGATCTTAATCTTCGTCCCTACTCTAATGGCATTCGGATTAATCTTAGGGTTCATTCGCTGTATCGATTGAACTGATACATTATAGCGCCTAGATAAGGCCCAAAAGGTTTCTCCCATCTTAAAGTCATGCAATATATAACGACCATTGGCCTGCGCCTTTTTGCGCTTCTCTACAACCGCCACCTCTACTTTATCCTTCTTACGAGACTTCAAATCTACGATACGGTGTACTCCTGAGGTCACTTGCTCGACTTTCGCAGACGTTTCACCTTTGATTGCCTCAATCTCTGGCGACACTACATTCACGCGACGACGAATTGGAATCTTAATCGCCTCTCCCGCCTTAATCGAACGGTTACGATTTAGCTTCTTGAGTTCATTTACATCTACTGACAAACGCTTTGCAATCGTCTGATATGTATCACCTGGGTTAATCCAAGCGTACGCTTCATCTTTAGAAATCCGAGAACCTTCCCGATCTATACGTTCGAGGGCTCCTTGCTTCTTCATCGCTGCGACAGGCTCAATTTGAGATCGTTTAGCGACAGCGTCCTTCGTCATCTTACTATGAATGAAGATCCCTATTACCGCAAAGATATGAAAGAGTAAGAGGATAAATAACGCCCGAGTAATTTTAGTACTCAAAGCTTGTCCGTCATCGTTAAACCCGGCCGCAGGGCTAGAGGCCACCGCTCGGTGCCTCTTTCTCGTATCCTTCTTAGTAATCGCCCTCAAAATCTTCTGGGCATTGCTCACTTTTTTGCGAGGGACTTTAATCTTGCGTTGTGTCATCGTTCAGAAAATCTTTTTAAGTTAAATGCTCCACAGCATCCTTAAATGCTTCGCCTCTTTTCATATAGTTAGGGAACATATCAAAAGAAGAGGTGCCGGGGGAAAAGAGCACGTAATCCCCTTGATTTGCGCCAGACTGAGCCTTCTGGACAGCTTCACTCAATCCAGAACAGAAGAGAGTGTCAACTTCTGAAGCATAGAGCTGAGCCAAATCTTCACCTATCTCTCCTATAGTTAAACAAAGTTTAACGTTTTTAGCAAGCCTTCCTTGCAACGCATCAAACTCCAACCCCTTATCTTTGCCTCCGATGATCAAAATTAAAGGACGATCAAAGGCTTCTAATGCCGTCTCTAGAGAATGAATATTTGTCGACTTTGAATCATTAATATACTCCACCCCATTCAGAGATCTCACCAACTCACACCTGTGCTCTGGAGGCGTAAAGTCTTGCAATATTTCTGCTGGCTCACGTGTCCATGGGAGTTGTAAACAGTTGACTGCAGCTACAGCCGCCATCACATTTTCCACATTATGACGCCCTCGTAATCTCGTCTCTGAGAGGTCAATCATAGACCCATCAAGGCAGGAAATGAGGCCATCTTGCAAGGTGTAGTCCGCTTCTTTACTCAACGTGCTAAAGGTCACTTGATTGTGAGCAAAGGTAAACCCTTCTTCTTGTCGTGTCACCTTCCAATCCTCAGGTGTTAAGGTAGAAAAAATACGCTCTTTAGCCGCTCGATACGCTGCCATATCAGGATAGCGATCTAGGTGGTCTGGTGCGAGATTCAACCACAAGGACACCTTGGAGCGAAAGGTGCTAATCGTTTCTAACTGAAACGAACTCAGCTCGACTACAGCGTATTCAGGTGCTCCTGTCAGGATAAGCTCACTAAGTGGAGTCCCATGATTACCGCAGGACAATGCATCCTTACCAAGCCCTTGTAATAAATGCGTCACCAGCTCGGTAGTTGTCGTCTTACCATTCGTGCCTGTGATTCCTATACACGTTCCACTGTAAAAGCGAAATCCTAACTCCAACTCACCCATCAACTCGGTAGTGTGACGCTGAAAGGACTTAACCAAGTCTCCATACGTATCAATACCTGGACTAATAACGAGGTAATCCGAATGCACGGTAGATCCTAGCTCTGGAGTGGCCCCAAAGACTAACTCTACTCTTGGATCAAGCCCAACGGGTGTAAACTCCGACCGCGAATCAAACAATCGCACCTCTGCCCCTCTCGCCACAGCAAGGTTGGCGGCCGCTACACCACTGCGCCCACCTCCTAAGACTACAACTCGCTCATCCTCCAGTGTAAACAACGGAGTATTGGACTTCTCAAATTTCATAAAAAGGTTATTCCTTCTATTCTCCAATTACTCAATGAGTTTTTATAAGATTTTCTCCTCCTTTCGTAACATTACATATGGTGAGGAAAGCCCCATTGAACTCGCCACTCTTTTCTCATAGATAGACTCGAAACGCACGACCTTTTAAATATAAGGTATTGGCTCGCAAGGTGACGCTATCTAAGGAATCAATAATATATTCAGGTGCATCAAGAGGGGATTGAATAGCGTTTAAAATCGATAGTCCGTCCCAAAGAGTCACAGCCTCTAAATCATTTGGGTAATCAGATATCATAACTGCCAAATCGGGAAACTAAAGATCTTCAATTCTATCCAATTCTGGAAAATCGCCACGCTTTCGATACGGTAAATCCTCCTCCAGCTCTTCACACAATCTTTTCCACCAAGGAGTTATACATTGTCTCCACTCCTTTTCAGCCACTTCATACTGATAACCTACATTCTTACGCCCTGCATAACGCCATGATTGGCCAAAATTCATCGCAGGCATAGCCAAAACCGTGAGATTAACGACCTTAGAATCTATCCGAAGGGTCATAACATATCACCTTATTCATCCTCCGTGATTCGCCAGAAACAAGAGTCCATTTCTAAAAAGTTTAATGGGAACGGAGATGTAGGTTGTGGGGAGATTGTTTGCCATTCTTTGAGATCTGGACTCTCCTCGATGGTGCCTGTGAAATAAAGGTAGGCATTATCATTTGTTCCACATACTCTAATAAGTCCATTAGGTAAAGGAAGCCCCGTATCTGCAACCGAGATACAGTGTAAAGTCGTATTCGTAGGAATGGCACTGTAGTGGTGATAATAGAGCATCAGATGAGGATCATCTGACTCAAAGTATGGTGTCGCATCGATCACATAACATGTAAGGGACGTCTCAGAGTATTGGTTCGTAATGGAGCCCTCTAGCCACATATGAAGTACAGGCTTCTCAGGAGTAAACTTTACAAAGCCAACAGGCGCTGTAGAATTAACGTAAGATTGGCTTATGGCAAACCTCTCTGGAGTCGAAAATGACCCAGCAAAGTAGGGACTATAAAACAGCTCAGACAAGCTACTGAAAAACTCTAATACAACCCCTAGCGTTTCCCTAGT
>CAYUKP010000123.1:0-6103 GCA_964445335.1 uncultured Verrucomicrobiales bacterium | reverse complement strand
CAAAGGAGAACTTTACGGATCGGCAGAATCACCTAAAGGTTGTTTAAAGTCGATGTTAGAACATGAAGTCAAAAGGGCTACAGTAAAGGATGTTATGTATAAATTCTTCATACAGAATCTTAAATTGTAATAATAAAAACGTCCTTAAATCTAACCTATGAACATCTGCTCTCCCAAATTTTCATCTATATATTGAGCTGATTCGATAGGCTTCCCTGCCGCATGGCGAATACTTTCTAAGGTTTTACGACTTCCTCGCTTCGTTGCCGTGCTATTTACTGCTCTGTCAACGAGCTTGATAATTTCAGGACCAGCAGCCGCAACTCCTGTTGCTCCAAGAGCCAAAACCAACGGCTTTCTTAACCTTGGCCCTATAATTGCGGAAGCTAACAATCCTGTTGCTGCACCAAAAATTACTAAACCAGCTTCTTTGCCAATCACAGAAGCTGAACGAGAATTTTTTCTTAAGTTATTCATTTTGCCTCTCTTTGTAGAATCTGAAATCTTTTTTCGCAATATTATTTAATAAAATCGCCCAGAAAAAACACCTCTAAGCTATCCTAGAGGAAAAGCAACTTTGACAATTCACAAATCACACACAACAAAGATGTATGGCAGGACAATACGCTCTCATACTAGCTGGCGGAAGTGGTACACGCTTTTGGCCTCTCAGTCGCAACTCAAAACCTAAACAACTTTTAGACCTCTTTGGAGAGGGAACGCTCTTAGCCCAAACCATTAAAAGGTTAGAAGGAATCATCAAAAAAGAGAATATTTTCATTCTCACCAATCAAGCGCAACTTGAAGGCGTCAAAGCTGAGGCTAACGGTGTCCCAGAAGAAAACATCTTTGCTGAGCCAGCCAAAAGAGACACAGCACCCGCTGTAGCGTTGGGGATCGGATTAATCGCAGCAAAAGACCCCGAGGCCACGATGGTTGTCCTACCTGCCGACCAGTTAATCAATGACGTGTCAGGGTTCCAATCTGTCATTGGTGATGCCTTAAAAGTAGCCACTGCAAAGGAAGCTCTGGTCACCATTGGGATCAAGCCTACATGGGCTTGCCCATCATATGGTTACATTGAGCGTGGGACAGTTGCGAATATAGATAGTCTCAGTGTTACACACGCTCCGTATATCGTGAAACGATTCAGAGAAAAGCCAGCAACTGAACTAGCCGAACAATTTATCGCGAGTGGAAGTTTTAGTTGGAACGCTGGAATGTTTATTTGGTCTATTCCTACAGTGATTACCGAGCTATCTGAAAACGCCCCTGAGTTGTGTTCATTTATTGATAAAATCAAACAAGCTACCGATAAGCAGTCGTTAATCAATACTATCTTTGACTGCCTGAGTCCTATCTCCATCGATTACGCCTTAATGGAAAGTGCGAAATGCGTATATAACATAGAGGCGACCTTTGACTGGGATGATGTTGGGTCTTGGATTTCAGTATCTAAATACCTCGATAAGTGCGGCAAGCAACGACACAATCGAACCAATACAAAAATTACTGAGATTGATAGCCAATCTAATATTGTCTTTAATGCGAGAGAAGACTCTCATATTGCTCTCTTGGGAGTTGATGATCTCATTATTGTTCAAACTGACGACGGACTATTAATTGCCAACCGTCACCAAGCAGACAGCATCAAAGCCCTAGTCAAGAAACTCCCCCCTGAACTACAATAAACAACTAGTATGCTACAGCATCCCATTCTTGCAATAGATCACGGAGATTCACGCATAGGTCTCGCCTGCACCGATCCTATAGGCATTGCGGTACACCCCCTCGCAACAATCCCTCGCACTACAGGTATTGAGGACACTTTATCCTATATTAAATCGAAAGGTTTTGTAGAAATAGTTGTGGGACTCCCACTGCTCAAAGATGGTTCTGAAGGAGATTCAGCCACCAAAGCTCGAGCCTTCATCAAGGAACTTACATCTCACTTACCCAATATGAAAGTAACATATGTCGACGAACGTTACAGCACGGTTGAAGCCTCTGCGAAATTACACAATGCCGGTATTCAAATGAAAAAACAAAAAGGCATTATAGATCAAGCTGCTGCAATGGAAATCCTCCACAGGTATTTAGAGCTCAATGATGAAGGCTTTAACGAATTACACCCTGATATGCCTGACAACTTTCCTAGATAAATGGCTTTATGAAATTCATTATTCTTTCTCTCTTAATAAGCTCCCTACAACTGATAGCAAAGGAATACAATAAGACCATCAACTGGATTTGGCAATCCATGCCTCAACACGGAAACTATTCGACCTCAGACAAAGCGTTTGAAGCCTTTGATAAAGCCATTAATTATAATTCGAATGGACTCTCAGTTTACCCTCGACTCGCCAAACCCAGCTTCTGCTCTAGTGCGACGTACCTCGTCTTTCTGCAAACAATCCTTACAGCTTCTACCAGAAACGAAATCTCTTTAGATGCTTCTGAATGGCAGTCTTTCGACTACACCGACCAAAAAGATGGCGAAGGGATCTGGGGACGTTGGAATTCAAACGGCCCAGGGGTTGCGAAATTGTTTGCAGATTTAAAAATAGGCAAAAACTTTGAATCTTATGAGAAAGCCAAAACAGGAGATTTTATGAAAATCTTCTGGTCTGAAAACATCGGACGTAGCGAACACGGTCATCTGGTAATCTATCAAAGTCACGACGCAGAAACTGTGACTTTTTGGTCAAGTAACAAACCTAAAGGCTATGGCTTAAAAACAGTTTCTCGAAACAAAGTAAAATGGGCAATTTTTTCAAGACTTCACAAAATCAAGAACCTTAAAAAGATTTCGAACCTCCCTCTGAAAGACCCCTTTTTAGCTGACATGCTTATTAGAGACTTTTCTAGAGAAGAGGTTCGCAAGATATGTAAGATCAAATAAAACCTATTGGTTGGCCAAAAACCTTTTTAAGATTGGTTCAAGGTTAGCTTGCGTATTTGCAGGCCAATCTTGAACTGGGGTCAAAATAGATGTATCTAACATTGTAAATTCAGGCTGTGACTGTTCTGTTTTTAAGGTCTTTGTTACAAGATCTATAATACGTTTAGCATTTGCCACATTCGTCTTAAGATACTTTATGATCTCTTGAACATTTACATCCTGATCCTTCCAACAATCATAATCTGTGACGAGACACAGAGAAGCGTAAGCCATCTCGGATTCTCTCGCTAATTTCGCCTCTGCTACATGCGTCATACCAATCAAGTCAAACCCATGACTACGATTCACTTCGCTTTCAGCTTTAGTCGAAAAAGCAGGGCCATCCATATTTACATACGTACCATGACTTTGGCATGGAAGACCTAACTCTGAGCAGGCATCCGCCAAACACGACCTAAGATAGTTATTGGTAGGGTGCCCAAAAGGTAAATGAGCGACAATGCCTTGACCAAAAAGGGTATGCTCAGAGCGGTGTGTCGTTCTGTCATAAAACTGATCGGGTAGCACTACGTGCAAAGGTGGCAACTCTTCTTTAAGGCTACCAACCGCTCCCACTCCAATAACCCATTGAACACCTAAAGAACTCAAAGCCCAGAAGTTTGCACGATGTGGGATTTCAGAAGGCAACAAGCGATGTCCTTTCCCGTGCCTTGGAAGGAACCATACTTTCTGACCATTTAAGTCCCCTCCAATAATAGTATCAGAGGGCTTACCAAAAGGCGTTTCAATATCAAGCCTTTCGATATTAGAAAGCCCCTCCAGATCATAAAGCCCACTCCCTCCTATTACTGCTATTGCACTCATATCCTACGCTTTACTAAGTAATGATTGCCCCGTCATCTCTTCAGGTTGTGAGACATTGAGCATATCCAGAAGTGTGGGAGAAACGTCTCCTAGAATACCATCATTTAGAGAAACTCCTGACACGTCATTGGCCACATAAATCGTACTTACGGGATATGTCGTATGGGCAGTATGAGGTGAACCATCAGACTTAATCATCAGCTCACAGTTTCCATGATCTGATGTAATCAATACCTGTCCATCGAGGGTAAGCACTTTATCAACTACTTGCCCCACAGCGTCATCAATTGTCTCAACGGACTTTACAGCTGCTTCAACGCTTCCGGTATGACCAACCATATCTGGATTAGCAAAGTTGATTATAACCAAATCATAATCAGGCAGCTTATCTAAAATCGTTTCCGTAAGCTCCTCTGAACTCATTTCAGGTTGTAAATCATATGTTGCAACTTTTGGTGAAGCCACAATATGGCGATCTTCCTTCTCATTTGGAGTCTCTTCCCCTCCATTGAAGAAATACGTCACATGTGGGTATTTCTCTGTTTCAGCTATTCTAAGCTGACTGAGGCCAGCTTTAGACACAACTTCACCGAGAGTATTTTTGAGAACCTGTGGTCCGAACAACACTCCACAATCATAAGTCTCATCATATTGGGTCATCGTGAAAAACTTAACCTCTGGAGTATTCGTTCGATCAAAAGCGGCAAAATCACCTTTTGAGAGAAATGCATTAGAAAGCTGTCGCGCTCTATCTGCTCTAAAATTATAGAAAAAGACTACATCTCCATCATTGACACGTTGTTCATTCAGATGACTAAAGACAACAGGCTTAATGAACTCGTCCGTTAAGCCTTCCTTATATTGATTAGCAATCGCCTCACTTGGAGTAAGATCTGAATAAGCCGCAACACCATTCACAATAGCATCCCAAGCAAGCTTATCACGCTCCGCACGATTGTCTCGATCCATGGCATAATAACGCCCTATAACTGTTGCTATCACAGATGAACCAACTCCATTAACCTCTAAAGATTTCTCCAAATCCGACATAAAGCCAGATCCTGATGTAGGAGATGTGTCACGACCATCTGTAAAAGCATGGATCATAAGATCCTCTACCCCCGCAGACTTCACAATACGACTCAACTCCATCAAATGATGATAGTGACTATGCACACCACCATCTGAAACAAGCCCTAATAAATGAAAGCGTTTATTATGAGCCTTAGCGTGTGCTATTGCCTCCAACAAAGCTTCGTTTTTTTCTAAAGTCTTTTCTTCGATAGATTTATTAATACGAGTCAATCCCTGATAAACAATTCTACCCGCACCAAGATTCAGGTGTCCAACTTCGGAATTACCCATTTGACCATCAGGCAGTCCAACATCACCTCCTGATGCTGAAAGCTTGCCTGACGGATAAATTTCATAGAATTTATCATGCCGTGGGGTTTGGGCTAAAAGAACCGTATTCCCATCCTTTTGGGCCGTTTCTTGTCCGCCAGGATTTTCTCCCCATCCATCACGTATAATCAAAACAACAGGTTTTTTGCTCATATCCAATAGTTCTTAGAGCATTACATGTCGAATGGAAACCTTAAAAAGCCTTCTCGATGAAAGGCTTAAGGAAATAAAAGTATCTCCATACTATTTGTATGAAGCGATCATCTCCCAGGTCTTTTCATCATCTGGTGTAGAAGGACTGTTGTAGCCTAAGACACGAAAGTTTGATAATTTTACACCTGTAAGTTGGGCATAATCGTATAAAGCCTCTTTCGCCTTACGTTTCTTTTTCTTACAACTACACCCTTGCCAAACATATGAATAAACCTTCTGAGCTGGCACAGTTCTTTCATATACTTTTTTCACGTTATTGCCACCACCTGCAAAAGAATCAGGGTAAACAAAAGCCATCTGTTGCATGTCATTAGCCTTTGCTCCCTCTCCAACTTTCATCACAACCGGAGATGTCATTTCAACATTGAGTTGCTTTATCTGCTTAAACAATCGCATGAAAGTCAACGACTTGCGAGAACCTTCAGTGTATGCTACTTTGTGCCGAGGGAATTTTTTTATTTCAACCTCATTATATGTATCTGGCACAGGCCACCCCTTAACCAAAGGACTTTCCGCTTTATATGTATAAGTTTTCTCCGTTGTATCTTGAATATCGTTTCTAACATTTGAAAACGGTCTCGCGTTAACACCAACAAGTAAGAGGAGGCTAATAAATAATATTTTCATAATTCTGTGAATATCTGACTGACCTCATAGAAAATAACTTCATTCTTTAATAATTTCTAGAATCATTTCTCGCTACTACCACCGCTAAGGTAG
>CAYUKP010000122.1:2305-6145 GCA_964445335.1 uncultured Verrucomicrobiales bacterium | reverse complement strand
TTTTAGAAAAAACGGAGTTCACCCTTGCAGTGTTTTTGAGTTATATTCAATGTTCCCATCAAATGACTAAGACGGCTCTGATTGTAGTGGATGTGCAAAAGGGATTTGATGACCCATCGTGGGGGACGCGCAATAACCCTGATGCGGAGTCTAACATTACAAAACTCATTGCAGCCTGGAGACATAGGAGGTGGCCTGTGATACATATACAGCATTGCTCTCTTTTAAGCGATTCCCCTCTAAACCCTACCCATCGCGGGAATGCTTTCAAAGAGGTAGCCAAGCCTTTAGATGGTGAAGCTGTATTTACCAAAACGGTGAATAGTTCTTTCATAGGAACTGGTTTAGAAACCCATCTCAGAAGTCAATTTATCGAAGACCTGGTTATTGTTGGGTTAACGACAGATCATTGTGTTTCGACAACTACTCGAATGGCAGGGAATCTTGGTTTTGACACGGTTTTAGTATCTGATGCCACAGCTACATTTGACCGCAAAGGCCATGACGGGAGAGAGTACACGGCTGATGAGATTCATAATATTCATTTAGCCAGTCTCCATGGTGAATTTTGTATGGTGCAAACAACTCATGAAGTCTTGCAGGATAAGGCTGAGTAACTTGATAAATTTCATATCAAACGCCTTTCCGGTTCACTTACATTCTTCGAGTTATAAATTGTGTGTTTCCACCCAGTCCATCAGGTCAGAAAGGAAACCAATAGCTGTTTGCCCTAGCTCGGTAATTTGATAAGTAACAGCTATCGGTTGGGTGCTTATAACAGTTCTAACCACCAGTTTTCTTTCTTCCATTTCTTTGAGCCGTTGCACAATCATTTTTTTGCTAGCACCCTGCATCTGCCTTGACAGATCATTAAATCTGACGGGCTCGTCTTTCAAATGCCATAGAATTGATCCGGTCCATTTTCCTCCAATAATGCGCATTCCTCGTTCAATAGGGCAAGGTTCATTACACGGATCAATCGCTATTTTTTGGCCGTTACCGTTCTTTTCTATTTTAAATGTATCTCCAAGGTTCATAAACGTAACCAGGTTACTAAAAGTCAACTAGTTGACAAGAGTTTCCTATTTTGGCATTACTTTGAATGCTCTAAAAAACTCTTACAAACGCACATGAGAATAGAGCAAACATCACCCTATTATTACAGACATGGCAAATATTCTAATTATTAATGGTCATCATCACTATCCTTTCTCTGAAGGAAGGCTAAACAAATCTCTCGTAGAAAGAGCGGTAAAAAACCTTTCTGAGAGGGGGCATACGATACAAGTTGTCCATACTGATGAAACGTGGAATGTAGAAGAGCAACTCGAAAAGCATACTTGGGCTGATTGTATCATCCTGCAGTCACCTGTAAATTGGATGATGGTTTCGTGGACATTTAAAAAGTATATGGATGAAGTCTATACGGCTGGAATGTTTGGAACACTCTGTGATGGAGATGGACGCAGTAGCGAAACCCCTAAAGAAAACTATGGTGGAGGCGGTCTCCTCAAAGATAAAAAATACATGCTCTCTCTGACATTCAACGCTCCAGAGGAAGCATTTAATAGTCCTGAAGAGTATCTATTTCAAGGGAAGAGTGTGGATGACCTATTCTATCCTATGCATATGAATTTTAGATTCTTTGGTATGGAAGCTTTGCCCACATTTGCATGTTTTGATGTGATGAAAAATGCGCAAGTTGAATCAGACTTTAAGAGATTCGAAAAGCACTTGGCAGAGCATTTCTAAAAGAATCTATATTCATTTTCCCCTTAAGCCTTGAGTCCTTCTAAAATTAAGAACCCGGAAGAAGGACTTGTTTAATTAACTTCAAGCAGAGCTTCTGACCACACAATGCACGTAAATTAAGGGTTTTTATTAGATTGTGGCGCCGATTTTTTTGAAAAAACATGAGACATGAGGTGCTCTTGCGTCTACATGTATAAGATGTCGAAAGCTGAGTTTTTCTATAATGCCTTCCAAGGCGGTCTCGTGGCAGATGCGCTTGCGATGCCTGTGCATTGGTATTATACGCCGGCTCGAATCCAAGAGGATTATGGTGCAATTGATTGCTTCAAAGCTCCAAAAAATCCGCATCCCGAAAGTATTTTGTGGCGGAGTTCGTATCAGGCTCTTAATGAGAAAGGGGAGATTCTCCATGAGCAAGCACAGTATTGGGGGCAGAGAGATGTTCACTATCACCAGTTCCTACAAGCAGGAGAAAATACCTTAAACTTACAACTTGCTCGAGAACTTTACACTCACATTGTCACGCGTAAGGCATATGACCGCGAAGAATGGTCGAAGCATTATGTAGAGTGTATGACGCAGCCGAATTGGCATCGTGACACGTATATCGAAGAGTGTCATCGAGGGTTCTTTACGCGTTATGCGATGGGCAAGCCGTTGTTGAAATGTGGAATCAAGGATGAGCATATCGGGGGATTGGCTCAGATTCCTGCGCTTTTGGCAGCCTTGGCAAGGTTGGCTGAGGAGGAGCAGAGACCTTTGGAGCGCGAAGCCCTCAGGCAATCTGTGCGAGAGCACCTTGTCCTGACGCATCGTCACTCGAATGTCATTAGAGCAGCGGATTGTCTGACGCGCTTGCTTTGGAGCCTCTCGGAAGGCGAAACGCTGGGAGATGCTTTAATGCGCGATGCAGGGGATTGGTTTTCGACCAAGAGAGCGCAAACGTGGCGGGCGCAACCTGATACGGCAATTATTGGCCAGAAGATCAGTTCTGCATGTTACATTGACCAAGCGTTTCCAGCTTCGCTTTATCTGGCTTGGAAGTATCAAGCCGACTTCGTACAGGGAATTCAAGCCAATGCTGAGGTCGGAGGAGACAATTGCCACCGAGGAGTGGTGGTGGGAGCACTTCTCTCACCTCAGACGAATTGTGGCGCGTATTTTTCCTAAAGGTGTCTCAGTCCTTCTAAGCTTCCCAAGGCACAGCAATACTACAAGTCGCCATGGCTGCGATGCCTTCTCCTCTGCCGACAAACCCCATTGTCTCATTGGTCGTGGCCTTAATGTTGACACGGTGCGGTTGGATTGAGAGCGCGGTAGAGAGGTTTTCTACCATGGCGTCACGGTATTTCATGACTTTGGGTTCCTCGGCAATGAGCATTGAATCGACATTTACAATGCGAGCGCCTTTCTCTTGTGCAAGGTTTGCACAAGTCTTCAAAATCTCTAAGCTACAAATCCCCTCGATACTCTGATCTGATGGAGGAAAGTAAAAACCAATGTCAGGTAATCCTAAGGCACCTAGGATGGAATCCGCAATGGCATGGCAGAGAACATCTGCGTCCGAATGCCCCAAAAGCCCCTTTGAATGAGGGATCTTCACCCCTCCTAAGATACAGTCTCGCCCCTCTGCAAACTGATGCACATCATAACCTACTCCGCTGCGATATTCGTATTCACTCATTCTTTGTGGTTGCTTAATATGCTCTTTACTGCACAAAGCACAGATTAAACTTATTTATTTACCAAGATGTTACGTAGTATGATGACCATCTCCGGCTTCACCTTTATGAGTCGGATCTTAGGCCTCCTCAGAGATCAACTCTTAGGTATTATATTGGGTGCGTGCGCAGCCTCAGATGCGTTCTTATCAGCCTTTCGCTTTCCTAATATGGGGCGTAGGATCTTTGGTGAAGGTGCCTTTAACTCTGCCTTTGTTCCAATTTATGGTCAGACTGTAGAGCAGGAAGACAAGCTAGCCTCTGACAGATTTGCTTCCTTGGCCTTTTCGTGGCTTACCGCGATCTTGGGTGTTTCGAGCTTTATTATTATTGCTGGGATGAAGTGGTTTATGGCGCCTTTTGTGCC
>CAYUKP010000122.1:0-2205 GCA_964445335.1 uncultured Verrucomicrobiales bacterium | reverse complement strand
TGGCAGGATGGGCGCAAATGGGGGTGTTGTTTTACGGAGTGAAGCGACAAGGCATCAATATCAGATTGGTTATGCCGACTCTGACGCCAAAGATGAAACAATTGTTTAAGCTCATGGTGCCAGGAATTGCGGCTGCTAGTGTGCAACAGATCAACCTCCTCGTGGGAACGCAAATTGCCTCAACGCAAGAGAATGCCATTACTTACATTTACATGGCCGATCGTCTTAATCAGTTTCCCTTAGGTCTCATTGGAATTGCGCTTGGAGTGTCCCTGCTTCCTACGATTAGTAGACAGGTGGGCGCTAAGGATTGGGAAGGTGCCTCTGACAGTTTACGCAATGGAACCTCGATTGCATTGCTGCTCACCATACCGGCAGCGGTGGCACTTGCCATTATTCCCAAGGAACTGATCACGGTCACGTTAGGCTATGGAAACTTTAATGCTGAAAGTGTGCTCCAAACGGCAAGGGTTCTGGCTGCTTTCGCCTTTGGAATGCCTGCTTATGTTTTGATCCGCGTCTTACAACCGGGATTCTTTGCGCAGAAGGATACGAAGCGTCCGATGCAATACGGGATTGTTATGGTGAGTGCGAATATCATCTTAAGTTTTCTCCTCTTTCCCTCAATGGGGCATGTTGGATTAGGCATCTCGACAAGCATCGCAGGATGGGTCAATGTGGCACTCTTATTATGGGGGCTGAAGTCTCTGTTTCGAATCGATCGAGCCTTACTCAAGAGAATTTCTAGAATAGTATTAAGCTCGGTAATTATGGCGCTCTTAACGCTTCTAGCGGCGCATTTTTGCAAACATTGGATTTATGAAGGTATGATTATTCAGCGTTTTATTGCTTTGGGAGTCATCATCGGAACGGGGATTTCTACCTATGCGCTATCAGCCTTATTGTTCAAAGCAACCCAACTTTCCGAACTCAAAGGGTATCTAAAAAAATAGTGTTCTCATAAACATATTTCTTTACATTGTAATCAAAAGAACACTATAAGAGTTCATACAATAAATTCTATTTGTGATGAGCTCTGTAGCTGTTATTCCTAAACAAGACGACTTAACTAATATGCCTGATAAAACTCCTACTCCTACGCCTAAAAAAGCAGCCTCTAAAACTACCGCAGCTCCTTCTCCTGCCGAGAAGAAAAATGCAGAAATCAGAAAGCGTAATCTCGACCTCGCTATATCACAGATTAAGAAAGATTATGGAGAGACTGCTATTCTAAGAATGGGCGATGAAAATTGTGTCGATGTCGATGTGATTCCTACGGGTAACCTTCTCATTGATCGTGCGCTTGGAGTCGGAGGGTTTCCTAGAGGACGTATTGTAGAAATCTTTGGGCCAGAGTCTTCGGGTAAGACGACCTTGACCTTAACCGCTATTGCGCAAGCTCAGGCAAAGGGTGGGTTAGCCGCCTTCATTGATGTCGAGCATGCTCTTGATCCTCAATATGCGAAGCGCTTGGGAGTGAATCTCGATGACCTTTTGATTTCTCAGCCAAGCTCTGGTGAAGAGGCGCTTCAAATCTGTGAAACGCTTGTTCGTTCCAATGCGATTGACATTATTGTCTTAGACTCCGTGGCGGCTCTCGTGACTAAGCAAGAGCTTGCAGGAGAGATTGGGGATTCGGTCGTAGGGGTTCAGGCGCGTTTGATGAGTGCCGCCATGCGTAAACTGACGGCTCTTATTTCTAAGGCAAGAACAGTCTGCATCTTTACAAATCAGATTCGTGAAAAGATTGGGGTCATGTTTGGTAATCCTGAAACGACCCCTGGAGGAAGAGCTCTCAAGTTCTTTGCCTCGGTACGTATTGATATTCGTCGCACCTCCAGCATTAAAGGTTCAGATGGTTCAGTCTTAGGGAATCGCACCAAGATTAAGGTCGTGAAAAACAAGGTTGCTCCACCATTCACGGAGGCGGAGTTTGATATTATGTTTAATGAAGGGATTTCCTCAGCTGGATCTCTTCTGGATTTAGCAATCGAATCTGAACTGATACTGAAGCGAGGAAGTTGGTTTAGCTACAATGGAGAGCAATTAGCACAAGGAAGAGATGCCGCTAAAGAAGCCCTGAAAAATGACGAAACCCTCTACTTAGAGTTAGAAGAGAAGGTCAAAGAAGCTCTTGCTGCGAAAAAGTAGCAAGGCATCACTGTTAACTTTACAAGGGCAGAGGTCGACTAGAAAAGTCGGCCT
>CAYUKP010000121.1:2530-6377 GCA_964445335.1 uncultured Verrucomicrobiales bacterium | reverse complement strand
CAGTCTGGTGCAGACCAGATCAGAACTTGGGACGGAGATCACAAAGGAAACCGCAACACAAAAGGTTACACCACCTTCTCGCATAACCTAACTGACAAATGGTATAGTATAGATGACAAAGATACAGATAGGACAGAGGACACCCTCTTCTCCCTTGGTCGCTCACCATTCATTGAAGTGAAGGATGATGTATTAGAGTGGAAGCATGAGATGCCATACAGCTGTGAAGGTTGGACTCAACCGTAAGGCGATGAGCTAACGAGCCACTCTTATAAATATCTAACAAAGGTTCTACACTTTCGTGTAGAACCTTTTTAATAATATAAAATCATTCAAAAATCTTATTCATTTTTACGAACCCTCTGTAAGATACGCTTTTACCCATCCTATAAAAAACTTAAATACAATACCGTAGCTCTTTGAAAACCTTTCCAAACATAAAGCCCCTTATCGTCCTTGTTTCTTTTATCTCCCTAACCAACTGCTCAGCCAGTTCCACATACGAGGAAGAAGGAAAAACCTACCATGCAGCTCCTACACTGAAATCAGCTGAACTTAACATATTCTCACTTTCTAGCTGGAGACAAAATATTATAAAGGAAGCTCTAAAAGTACGCTCTGAAACACCTTGGCCACGTTATACCTTTGGCTCAGCGCATCCAAGACTTGGTGGATTTGATTGCTCTGGAGCCATCTACTACACATTGCAACGACTTTCTAGCTACCAAAAGGTTCCTCGAACCTCTTCTGCCCAATATCAATGGTTAAAAGATAAAGGAACAATTCATCATGTGAGTAAAGACGCTAGAACCCTAGATCACCCAGACTTTCAACAACTTACTCCTGGAGATCTCGTATTTTGGAGTGGAACATATGAACCGACTGATGGGCGGCTCTCACCTATTACTCATGTAGGAATGTATCTGGGTTACCAGTCAGGCTACAATCGCCCTGTTATGATTTGCGCTTCTAAAGGCAGGTATTACAAAGGCTTAAGGCGTGACGGCTTTGGTGTCTATGACTTTAAAATCCCCTCTGCTAAATCTCGCGCACAAATTGTAGCTTACGGTGGGTTAGAAAAAGAGAAAAAATCTAACGATACACTTTCTCAAAAAAACACATTGCCTGAGATCAAGGCTGATACACATTAGGCTCTATGTCTATCATTACAAAACGCGGAGACCAAGGCTCTACAGACCTACTCTTTGGGAAAAAAGCACACAAGACCTCACCTAGAGTAGAGGCTCTAGGTGCAGTAGACGAATTAAGTGCACATCTTGGGCTTGCGAGAGTTCATACAGACAACACAGAATTTTCAAAATGGATCGACACTGTTCAAAAACATCTCATCAATCTCATGGGTGAAGTTGCCACAGAACCTGAAGATTATCCAAAATATCTATCCAAAGGTTACGGAACGATTACCCCTCAAGAAATTGAGGCCCTTGAAAACCTTTGTAAAGAATACGAACAAGCTGGTACAACGTTTCGAGGCTGGATCAGAGCAGGACAAGATAGGGATCTACTCACAGCCCAAATTCATGTATGTAGAACGGTTTGCCGACGTGCAGAACGGCGTGTATGGCAACTTGAGCAATCATCTCAACTCCCACTCATTTTTCTCAACCGCCTCGCTGATGCCTTATGGCTTATAGGCAACCCTTCTAAATCGGAGAAATAACCCACAGATTTATGGATCAGGGTTCATGGCTACACATAAAAACCATTTATTATGGCTATTTTGAAAGCGTTTTGACTATAGAAAAGTCATCACGTACTTTATTGGTAAAATCTCGGTACTGAGCTCTTAAGGTTTGCCCTTCGATGTCAATAACCATGCTCCCTTCTACTAATAAGTTGACCAAAAACACGGGATGGGGTTCAGGATTAACAAGATCCTTCGACCCATTATCCCATTTAGAAATTTTACCTGATGCACCAGCCACCGAATAGATGGCGCCCTTCCCCCTTCTGCCCAAATCCTTGTGATAAGCCCCATCTCCTCCATTTGAGATAAAGGCTCCAACCTCATTGACTGAACCTAAGTCACTCCCATTTCCTGCATCAACAATATGTTTTGGCTTAAAGGTATTACTTAAAGATTTCTCCTCATCATTCATCTCACTATGATGTCCATGAATCAACATCGATCGCTCATAGCTATGACTATGACCTGACAAGACTAAATCTACCCCATATTTCTCTAACAAAGGCACCACAAAATATCTCATCTCAATGTGATTACGCTCCAAATCAGAATTGTGAGAACCTTTGGTGTAAGGGCCATGATGAAAAATCGCAATAATCCAATCCTTATCTGTAGCTTGGAGGTCTAACTCCAACCAATCAATCATACCGCCCGTGCCTGGATGGTCGTCATAATGACTAGGTGTCTGAGAGTCTAATGAAATAATGTGAATATTCCCAATATCAAATGAATAATAAAATTCTGTCCCTGATGGAACACCTCCTGACTCTCCTTTTTTGGGAAAACTATGAAGATCTAAATAGGGAAATGTTCCGTCTTTAGCGACGCGCTCATGATTTCCGATACAAGACCATAGCAGGGTATTTTTCAACATTCCTCCATAGACATCAAAAAGTTTCTCCTGAAAGTCTTCATCTGTGCCTTGACGATACGCATTATCACCCAGCATCAAAATTGCATCTGTATGCTTATCTTTAGAATAGGATTTATAGGTCTCATATATAGCACGCTTTTCTTTTGTTAAAGTTCCACTATCCCCTAAAACCCATAATCGCGTTGGCATCTCAGCACCACTTTCAGGATACGTACGGAAGTAAAAGCTTGCATCGCCACCAGCCGTTACCAAACCAGTCTCAGTTTGCGTCTCTACCTTATAATAATATTTAGTGTCAGGCTCTAAATCCGTTAAGGTCACAATATGCTCTGAAGAGTCTGACTCTAAAGCCAAAGACTGATCTAAACTTTCCAGAGACGTCCCATATCTCACTATACTGCTTCCAGGCTTTGTCGTCCTCCAACGTATAATCATCCGATCGGAAGATGCTCCTTGAAGATAAGGTTGTCGAATAATTAAAGGGGCTTCATGAGCCTCGTTAGCAGATATACCTTTTAGTTTAAGATCAAATCCAAAATCGTCACCATCTGATACATCTTGATGTAGTGAAACCGCAATTGTATTCATTCCAACCTTCAGCTCTGGCGCCCCTATCAGCTGAAGCTTATTAAATGTCTTTTCCTCTCCACTTCTCAGAGCCATCGTTTGAAATCTATCACGATCTCCTACAGTGTCTTTGGCTATCAGCTCTCCATTCAGGTACACAAACGCTCCATCATCAGCTAATAACTGAAGCTCCAAATTTGAATATGTATACGCAACCTCAAAGGTCTTATAAAAATAACTCGTATACCGTTGCCCTTTAGGAGGTTTCTCAAGAGATGTTCCATATAACAAGCCTTTTACCTTCCCATACGAGAAAGGAGCTGGAGCATGTTTAGTAAAATCCGGCCCATTATATGCCCCCTCCGTGGGGGTCATCCAGGTTTGGTAAAAGTCTTCATCTTCTACTTCAGGGTCTTGCCCTGTCGTAACATTTAAATAACACCAACCTTCACTGCTTTTAGAAATGACGGTCTCAGAATTCCCCAAAGCCGAAGAAAAAATAAGAAGCAGGACTAGCCTTAAGCAACTCATCATTTGTGATAGGATAAAATGAATTATAGGGAAATGCATATATTCTCTTAATATTAAGATAATTTTTTAAAAGATAGTTAGTGAAATAGTTATAAAACGTCCCTCAAACTACTATCTTTAATTAATTGAGTCCTAAAAAGCATATTTGCAAATGATTTCACTTACAT
>CAYUKP010000121.1:0-2520 GCA_964445335.1 uncultured Verrucomicrobiales bacterium | reverse complement strand
GTATAGTAAACAAAAAACTAAATCTGCTGTTCGACTTTCACAACAGATTCATTCAATAAAGTTTAACAATCTTGTGATTCGATACAAGCCTCTTCCGAGACATCTGAAAAAACAATAGAGTCTCGAATAACAGCCCCTGCCCCTATTTTAACTCCTTCCCAAATAACGGAACCCTCGATCGTTACATTCTCTCCCACTTCCACACGATCAGAAACCCATGAGTCTGAGATTTGCGAACCTTCACCTATCACAACCGATTCTGCAACCTCTTGTGCCGACTCAGGTCTCATCGTATCACTTCGGTGAGCTTCCAGATACATCTCCCGAGTACCTAGATCAAACCACTCACCTTCATCAACTGTGACCGCCCCAAGCTTACCTTCTGCCGCAAGCTCAAGAAAAGTCTTCACGATACTTTCTTTGTTATTGGGTTCGATCCGCTCCAATATTTTAGAGCTTACCGCATAAATTCCAGTAAACTGATGCGTGCCTTCTACTCCATCTACCTTCCCATGAATGTCGACTACTTTTTCCCCATCTATCGCAATAACTTGTGCTGGGCCTTCCGAACGCAAAAGAAGAGTCGCCTCATAATTTCCTTCATTATGTAAAGACACTAAAGGCTCTAATGGAATAGAACAATAAATGTCTCCATTGTAAATTAAGACATCATCTTCTCCAATCCAATTAGTTAAATTCCGAATTCCTCCTCCAGTCTCTAAAAGCTCATTCTCTTGGAAGAAAGACAAACTCGCCTGCTGGTAGGTACTAGACCAACTTGCAATTCCATTGAGCCCCATATGGACTTGGCTTAGCTTCTGCGGAAACCTCTCCTGCCATTTATGGGACAAATGATGAGTATTTATCGCAATATCCTTCAACCCTAGATCCAAGGCACGATCCAAAGCATATTCCATCATTGGACGATGAAAGAGAAGCACTAATGGTTTGGGCACTTGAGTGGTTAATGGTCGCAGACGAGTTCCTAATCCAGCCCCAAGAATAAATGCTTTGGTAATCATAATCTGATAAAATCTTTTGAGAGCCAAAAATCAATCAGAAAAGACAATAGCTCTGTTTTCATCAATTATTGTTCGATCATAGACATGGTATCTAATCCCCTTTGCAAGAGCCGCTCTCTCACAATCTCTCCCCATTCTGGTTAAATCTTGCACATTATGAAAGTGTTGAACACGTGAGACGTGCTGCTCAATGATAGGCCCCGCATCTAGGTCTGTAGTAACATAATGGCATGTTGCACCGATCAGCTTCACCCCTCGATCATAGGCTTGACGATAAGGATTAGCTCCGATGAATGCTGGTAAAAAACTATGATGTATATTGATCATCTTACCTGCATAATCCTCACACAACCAACTCGGTACAATCTGCATAAATCGTGCTAGCACGACGAGGTTCACTTGCTGCTCCTTCAGTAGGTCTGAAATCATCTTAAAGGACAAATCCTTCCCATGCTCTCTAAAATCTATATGATGAAAGGGCAGCCCTGCGTCCTCGACCATCTTCTGGCAATTGGTACGGTTTCCTATTACAGAAGTAATCTCTATCGGCAGCTCCCCAGACTGAGCTCGCCACAAAATCTCATTTAAGCAATGGGAAGTCGAAGTGACCAAAATTGCAGTCTTTGTCTTCTGGGGTAACTCCGTAAAATGCCACTGCGCTTGGATAGAGCGCCCAAGAACCGCAAACCCTTCTTTCAAGTCGTCCACGCTGATCTTACAATCTTTCATGTCAATCTCAAGACGAGCAAAGAATTTCTCATTAACTGAGTCTGCAAACTGTGTAAACTCGATCACATTTGCATGATAACTCGCAATGTAATTCGCAATTTTAGACACCAACCCCGGGGAGTCAGGGCAACTAACCTTTAGGATCAGGTCACACGTATTTTTAGACATATCGCTATCAAAAGATTATTCTTACCTACTTTTCAATTCCATAATCCAACCTCTCCTATTCAGATTCTAGATAATCCTCCAAGCTATAAGAGATAAAGGTATAATTGGAATCAATCAAAACCTTTGGATGCACACGATAACTATCTAATAAATGCCCTCCAAATTGACCAAATATAAGACGTAGCATAAACTTAGGAACAGGAATAAAAGTCGGGCGACACCAAAACTTCCCTAAAGTTTTGGTAAAGTCTGCGTTTGAGCGAGGGTCTGGCGACACCAAGTTAACCCCCCCTTGAACTCCCGGTTGATGACAGACATATAGAGCCCCCTTAGCAACGTCATCTACATCAACCCAAGGCATCCACTGGCGCCCATGCCCCAAGCGCCCTCCAAACCCAAGTTTAAATGCCAGCTTCATTTGCCTCCAAGCCTTTCCTTCTTTACCAAGGACTATTCCTACACGGCCTACTAAAACCCTCACTCCCAAAGCTTTCGCTTCCAGCGCAGCATCTTCCCAATCCTTACACAAATTTGCTAAATACCCTTCACCCAAAGCACTCTCCTCATCTAAATGCTCTGGCCCACGATCTCCATAAACCCC
>CAYUKP010000120.1:0-6479 GCA_964445335.1 uncultured Verrucomicrobiales bacterium | reverse complement strand
TCGCGGACTTACTTGCTAATGAGCAGTCTTCAGCATCTCAAGATGTCGTGCTTTATGGATTTGGGCGTATTGGACGCCTCTTGTGTCGTGAGTTAATCAAGCAAGCGGGGCGTGGACAGCAGTTGCGTTTGAGAGCCGTTGTCTTGAGAAGCGTAGATGCGAAGTCCCTCGCCAAGAGAGCGTCCTTACTTAGTAAGGACTCTGTGCACGGAGCGTTTGAAGCCAGTATCGAGGTCAATGAAGAAAAGTTACAGCTTTGTATCAACGGGCAGATTGTTCAATTCATTGAAACGCCAACTCCTGAGGAGGCGGATTACACCAGTTACGGGATTAACAACGCGATCGTTATCGATAACACAGGCGCATTCCGCGACCGTGAGGCCTTGTCTCGTCACCTTCAGGCGAAGGGCGCTTCTAAGGTCTTATTGACCGCTCCTGGGGATGGGGTAGAAAACATCGTCTTTGGGGTCAATCAGCAGTTACTCGACTTGGAGACTGAAACAGTCTTCTCTTCAGCTTCCTGCACCACCAATGCGATTACACCAGTATTGGCGACAATCGAAAAAGCGTTCGGCATTGAGCAGGGGCATATCGAGACTATTCATGCTTACACGAATGACCAAAACCTTCTAGACAATATGCACAAGAAGCCTCGAAGAGGGCGTTCTGCCGCTATTAACATGGTTCTCACCACCACAGGAGCTGGTAAGGCCGTAGCTAAGGCAGTGCCTTCATTGGCTAATAAGCTCACTTCACACGCGGTGCGAGTGCCGACACCAAACGGATCACTTGCGATCTTGAAGCTAACGCTCCAGAAAGGAACGTCTGTTGAGGAAGTCAACAATCTCATCAGAGAAGCCTCCCTAGACGGAGCACTCGCCAGCCAGATTGACTACTCCTCTGAGCCAGAGCTAGTTTCCGCAGATATTATCGGTAACAAATGTTGTTCCGTTTTTGACTCCGAAGCCACGTTGGTCGGCCAAGAAGGCAAAGATGTTGTGCTATACGTCTGGTACGACAATGAGCAAGGATACACCATGCAAGTCATGCGCCTAGCGAAATACGTCACAGGTGTATTTAGACCTGTTTATTAAGGTTCGCTTGATTGTCGATGGTTGAAAAAGGCTCATGCGCAAGCATGAGCCTTTGTTTATTGTGGGGAATAGATCTTAGAGCATACTGTATCCCCTTGGTGAAGAGTAAGGCTAAAGGTTAGCAATGATTTGCTTGGCCATTTCTACGGTGTTGGCCTTGATTTCGCCTTCGTTTCCGGTAGCGATGTCACCTGTTCTGTAACCAGCTTTGATGGTTGCGCTTACGGCTTCGTCAATCGCATTTGCTGCGTCGGATTCTCCGAGGGAGTATCTGAGAAGCATGGAGAGTGAGAGGATTTGAGCAATTGGGTTTGCGATGCCTTGGCCTGCGATGTCTGGAGCTGATCCGCCTGAAGGCTCATACATTCCAAAGTAGAGTCCATCGTCGTTTTTGTTGCCGAGGGAGGCGGAAGGAAGCATTCCGAGAGAGCCAGAGATCATCGCCATTTCGTCAGAGAGGATGTCTCCGAAGAGGTTGCCAGTGAAGATCACATCAAAGTCAGGAGCTCTTCTGATAAGTTGCATTGCGGCGTTATCAACATAGAGGTGCTCAAGGGTGACTTCAGGGTATTGCTTAGCGACTTCGATCACGGTCTCACGCCAGAGAACAGATACCGCAAGGACGTTGGCCTTATCTACGGAGCAAACTCTCTTGTCACGCTCCATGGCTGCGGTGAAGGCTACGTGTGCGATGCGCTCGATTTCTGACTTGGTGTAAACCATGGTGTCAATTGCAGCTTCTTCGCCATTACGCTCTTCTTTACCTTTTGGTGACCCAAAGTAGATTCCGCCTGTAAGCTCACGAACACAGAGGACATCAAATCCATTTGGGATGAGTGAATCCTTAACTGGTGACGCGTGGCTTAACTCAGGAAGGCAAATACCAGGGCGAAGGTTCGCAAAAAGACCGAAGTGCTTACGAAGAGGAAGAAGGGCTCCTCGTTCTGGTTGAAGGTCTGGTGCGAGGTTTTCCCACTGAGGGCCACCTACTGAGCCGAATAAAATAGCGTCAGATGCTTCACACCCTTTGATGGTATCTTCTGGGAGCGGGCTACCCGTTGCGTCATATGCAGCGCCTCCTACGAGGAAGGTTTTGGTATCTACTGTGAAGCCAAATTTACTGGATGCGGCGTCTAATACGTCGAGTGCGACATTCATTACTTCAGGTCCGATACCATCACCTGGAAGAACTGCTACATTATATGATCTTGCCATGCGGTATCAGTAGGAGAAAAGTAGGAGATAATAAAAGAAAAAACTGTTCAGGAAAGGAAATGATGTCTTAAAGACAGAAATGAACGAGTTGTTGGTAAATTTTGGGTGGTTGGCTTTAGGTCTGGTACTATTGTATTATGGTGCGGAATGGTTAGTTAAAGGCGCTGCAAATATTTCCATAAAGGTAGGGCTGACACCTTTGATTGTTGGGCTTACGGTTGTAGCCTTTGGAACAAGTGCGCCAGAGCTTCTCGTGAGTTTACAGGCTAATATGAGCGGAGAAGGTGGCGGAGGATTTGCGTTGGGGAATGTCATAGGCTCTAATATCTGTAATATCGCTCTCATTTTAGGAGTCTCAGCAGTTATTCGCCCTATTAATATTCATCGCCAAATTCTCACGCGAGATATGCCAATTTTGTTAGGTATTACAGCGCTGTTTGTGTGGATGTTGAGAGATTTTACTATTACGCGCATCGAAGCAATTGTATTTGTTGTGGCTCTTGTTCTTTATATAGGTGGCAGTATTGTCGCGGGTTTATCCTCTTCTGAGGAGGCGGAAGTCGAGGGGATGGACGCTGAGGAAATAGCGGCGGCTAAGAGCGCGGGGTTAGGAAAGGTATGTTTTTACTTTTTCTTAATTATCCTAGGATTGGGGTTCCTTATGTTAGGAGCTAATCGACTGATTTATGGAGGGGTAAATATTGCGCGATATTATAATGTTTCAGAAGTCTTAATTGCATTATCACTGGTTGCCTTAGGAACTTCGTTACCAGAATTAGCGACTGCTGTGATTGCGAGTAAGAAAAAACAGGGCGACATTATTGTTGGAAATGTCGTAGGGTCTAATCTTTTTAATATCCTTGCAGTTATAGGGGTTACCGCTCTAGTAGCACCACTTCAAAGCTCCGAAATTAAAGTGTTAGATTTGTGTGTTATGGGCGGGTTGACCGTCGGGGCAATGCTCTTTATGTTCACCGGGAGAGCCCTTGGTCGTTTAGAAGGAATAATTTTACTTCTCATTTATGGTGGATATATGCTTTATGTTTTCAATACTGGCGACACTCAAATGTAGGAGTGCAAATACGTGAAGAAAAAACATATGGACGCAAACCGAACACTTTCTTTCTTAACCCTTATTGGAGGCTTTTTTTGTAGCTGCCTTGTGACTTCTGCTGATGTATCGATTCGATATGGGAGAAGTACACTTACGGGCGCTTATGAGGATATTTTAGATGATTTTGGCCAGGCGTCTATTCTCTCCGAATCTACTAGACAAGGTGCTAAGTTATTGAAGCAAGGGGATGTAGAGACGGCTAAAAGGCTGTTTCAATACGCGGCAAGCAAAAATGAAGCACGAGCGGTTTTTGCTTTAGGTGTTATTGCTGAAAAAGGGTATCTTACAGTAGCTGGCGAATCTATTAAGCCTGATTATTCTGAAGCGACACAGCATTATGAAAAGTCGCGATACATGGGGCTTGATGTGGCGGGTATTTACTTAGGCAAGCTGCTTGCAAAGAGAAGCGAAAATCCTAGTGAGCAGGGGAAAGGAATTGAGCTTTTGACAGAATTGGCAGACAAGGGAGTCTCTGACGCCATGATAGAACTCGGTGATATCTACGCCACTGGTATAGGGGCACCTAAGAACGTTTCTCTTGCAATCGATTGGTTTAAGAAGGCTGAAAAGAATGGGAGTGCATATGCCGCATACAAGTTGGCTTCGATGCAGGATATTGAACAAAACAAAGTAGAGTATTGGCTACAACGTGCCCGTAAAGCAGGCTGTGTAGAGGCCAACTATGCCTTATCGGAATTGCACCTCAAAGCACGCAAACGAAATGTGAAAAAAGCTCTTTCTTATTTAGAGGACGTAAAGGGAGAGGATCGAGGCGAGGTATACTACCGTATTGCGCAATTACACCAAGATTTGGGTGAGGAAGATCAAGCGTTGAGCGCCTACCAGAGGGCTTCAGAAATGGGTCACCCGTTGGCTTGTCATTATTTAGGTGAGTTATACACCAGAGGTGATGTTTTACCTCATAGTCCTGAACTGGCCTTTCGGTTTTATTCCTATGCAGCCGAGGCAGGGTTACCAGTGTCTTTATATAAGGTGTCGCAAATGTTGAACGAAGGTGTCGGGACGCCAAAAGATACAAATAAGGGTGTTGAGGTTTTGAGGAAATCTGCTCAGAGAGGTTATATGTTAGCCCAATATGAGCTTGGGAAAAATCTCCACCGTTGGTCTACAGTCAGTCAAGATCCGTCGGAAGCTTTGCGTTGGTTTATTCAAGCTGCCAGACAAGGGTATGTTCCTGCGTTATTTGAGATTGGGGTGGCTCAAGAGAATGGGATCGGGACAGAGAAGAGTCTAGAAGATGCTTTGACCCAATACCAAAGAGCCGCTAAGTGTGGCCATGAAGAATCTCGTATTAAGATGTCACAGGCGACCCTAGCGGGTGATGTGGTGCCAAAGGATGAAGTGAAAAGTTATGCTTACTTGATTGGACTCAATGATTTGCCTTCATCTGTTGCGTCCTATCGAGATCAGCTTGATGACAAGTTGTCTGAGTGGGATAAGGTTGCGGCGAGGGACTTTAAAGTAAAGGGTTTTTGAGTTGGAGTGTAACTTGAAGGCAAATTAAAATAGACCTTTTCATATTTCTAGTTAAGTCTCTGACATCATGTCAGGGATGTATTCTGAAAAACTTTTTAATAAAGCAAAGGCGTTGATGCCAGGGGGGGTAAACTCTCCAGTAAGAGCCTTTAAAAACGTCGATGGAGATCCGTTCTTTGTCAAGCGAGCCAAAGGATCAAGAATCGAAGATGTCGACGGAAAGAACTATATTGATTATATAGGCACATGGGGGCCTGCCATTTTAGGTCATGCCCCTACACCTGTAATCCACGCCGTACATGAAGCGGCTAAGTTAGGAACCTCTTTTGGGATACCTAACATGTATGAGGTCGAAATGGCTCAAAGAGTTACGGATTGGGTGCCTAGCGTGGAGAAGGTCAGAATGGTAAGTTCGGGGACGGAGGCTACGATGTCAGCTATTAGGCTTGCTCGAGGATTTACGAAACGAGATAAAATTATCAAATTTGAGGGGTGTTATCATGGACATGTAGACTCTTTACTTATTTCGGCAGGTTCAGGTGCGTTGACACACGGGGAGCCTGATTCGGCAGGAATTCCTAAGTCTTTTGCTGAGCAGACGATCGCTCTACCTTTTAATGATTTTGAAAAGCTCCAGGAAACCTTTGCGCAAGTTGGAGATCAAATCGCAGCTGTTATTGTCGAGCCGTTCCCAGCTAATGCTGGATTGATTATGCCGAAGGATGGGTTCTTACAGATGTTGCGAGATCTGACTTCTGAGCATGGAGCGTTACTCATTTTTGATGAAGTGATGACAGGCTTTAGGGTCGCAAAAGGTGGCGTTCAGGAGTTGGTAGGTATTACCCCTGACCTTACGGCGATGGGGAAAGTCATAGGAGGTGGGCTTCCGGTTGGAGCTTTTGGAGGTAGAGCAGATATTATGGATCATTTGGCGCCTCTTGGTCCGGTATATCAAGCAGGCACTCTCAGTGGTAATCCTGTAGCGATGGCTGCAGGATTGGCTCAATTAGTCGAGCTTGATAAGACAAATGGTTATGCCCAATTAGAGAGATTAGGAGCTGCCTTTGAAGAGGGAATTCGAGGAATTCTTAAGGAAAAGGGCTTAGGCTATAAGTTTAACAGGGTTGGTTCTATGTTCTGTCTCTTTTTCGCAGATCATGAGATCTCAAATCTCGATGATGTCATGAAGGCTGATATGGATCATTTCCGCAGGTTCTTCTGGAAGGCTTTAGATTTAGGTGTGTATTTCGCTCCAAGTCCTTATGAAACTGGATTTATTTCCCTCGCTCACACCATGCAGGATATTGAGCAAACCTTAGAAATTGTTTCAGAAGCTCTTTAGGAGCTTCAAAATCCCCCTTCATCGAAGGCTTTGCAAAACAGAGAGTTCCTCGGGATTCTCTGTTTCTGCATAGTGAACACAACAAAAAAGGGGTGTTGATGTGAAAAGAGAAAGTGGTCGAAAAAGTTGCAAAAAAGTAGACGAAAGGTGTTGACTTTCTTTGAGATGTGTTGTTTACATCTCGCACCGCAACAAACAAGTTGCCCAAGCGAAACTC